>CATZYY010000155.1 GCA_958426425.1 uncultured Oscillospiraceae bacterium | reverse complement strand
TTTGAGCAGACCTACAAGAACGCCCTGACCGGCCTGCCCATCGGCGGCGCCGCCGGCGGCGCCGACTTCGATCCCCGGGGCAAGAGCAACCGGGAGATCATGCGGTTCTGCCAGAGCTTCATGACCGCCCTGTACCGCCACATCGGCGCCGACACCGACATTCCCGCCGGCGACATCGGCGTGGGCGCCCGGGAGATTGGATACCTGTTCGGCGAGTACAAGCGCCTGACCGGCCGTTCTGAGAGCAGCGCTCTGACAGGCAAGGGCCTGACTTACGGCGGCAGCGTGATCCGTCAGGAGGCCGCTGGCTTCGGTACTGTGTACTTCACCGCCCGGATGCTGGAGCACCAGGGTGAGACCATGGAGGGCAAGCGCCTGGCGGTCTCCGGCTTTGGCAACATGTCCTGGGGCGTGTGCCGCAAGAGCGCCGAGCTGGGCGGCAAGGTAGTCACCCTCTCCGGTCCCGACGGCTACATCTACGACCCCGACGGCATCACCACCCAGGAGAAGTTTGACTTCATGCTGCAGATGCGTGCCAGCGGCCTGGATAAGGTGGAAGCCTACGCCGACCGCTTCGGTGTGGAGTTCTACGCTGGCCGCAAGCCCTGGGAAGTGCCCGTGGATATTGCCATTCCTTGCGCCACCCAGAACGAGCTGGATGTGGAGGACGCCGTCCGCATTGTTGCCAACAACGTCCGCTACTATGTGGAGGGCTCCAACATGCCCGCCACTTCCGACGCGCTGAACCTGCTGCGGCTGAGCCCCCGGGTGCTGACTGCCGGCTCCAAGGCCTCCGGCACCGGCGGCGTGGTAGTCTCCGCTCTGGAGATGGTCCAGAACAGCCTGCGTTACAGTTGGACCCGCCAGGAGGTTGATAACCGCCTCAAGCAGATCATGAGCGACATCTACGACGCTTCTGCCGCCGCGGCGGAGGAATACGGTCTGGGCTATGACCTGATCGCCGGCAACGATATTGCCGCCTTCAAGAAGATCTCTCAGGCTATGATCGCCCAGGGCCTGTAAAAAAGTGCCTCAGCGTCCCCGGAGACAGTCGTCTCCGGGGACGCTTCATCTGGTCGAAAAAGTCTTTTCGACCAGATGCTTAGTTTTCCAGAACTTAATAAAGTTCTGGAAAACAGATGATTGAAATTGCGCAGGACACCCTTCCTGGGTTTCCCGCGCACACGCTTCTTTCCTGTAATCGATGCCTTCCCAATCTATCCACAGGCCATCGCGTCCCCGGAGGCGAGTGTCTTCGGGGATGCTTTTCTATTCCGGAAGTCTATTGAAAGGCTGCGGTCCTTATGGTAGAATAAGGTCGAAACAAGGGCCGGAGACCGGCCAAAATCAGGAAAATAATGCAGGAGGAAACAGTCTATGGATTCCAACAAGCGACCCGAGAGCATGGAGCGGATCACTACCTCCGCCTTGGCGGAAGCGTTCATCGCCCAGCAGGTGGATGCCCTGCGGACTCAGATCGGAGACAAGAAGGTGCTGCTGGCCCTCAGCGGCGGCGTGGACTCCTCTGTAGTGGCCGCACTGCTGATCAAGGCCGTGGGCAAGCAGCTGGTGTGCGTCCACGTGAACCACGGTTTGCTGCGCAAGGGAGAGCCGGAGCAGGTGATAAAGGTATTCCGGGACGAGATGGACGCCAACCTCATCTATGTGGACGCCGTGGACCGCTTCCTGGATAAGCTGGCCGGCGTGACAGACCCGGAGACCAAGCGCAAGATCATCGGCGCCGAGTTCATCCGGGTGTTTGAGGAGGAGGCCCGGAAGCTGGAGGGCATTGAATTCCTGGCCCAGGGTACCATCTACCCCGACATTCTGGAAAGCGGCGGCGTCAAGGCGCACCACAATGTGGGCGGGCTGCCGGAGGATCTGAAATTTGAGCTGGTGGAGCCCCTGAAGTTCCTGTTCAAGGACGAGGTCCGGGTGGTGGGCAAGGCCCTGGGCCTGCCGGACGGCATGGTATACCGGCAGCCCTTCCCTGGCCCGGGTCTGGGCGTGCGGTGCCTGGGCGCCATCACCCGGGACCGGCTGGAGGCCGTCCGGGAGTCCGACGCCATTTTGCGGGAGGAGTTCGCCAAGAACGGCCTGGAGGGCAAGGTGTGGCAGTACTTCACCGTGGTACCGGACTTCAAGTCCACCGGCGTCAAGGATGGCAAGCGCAGCTTTGACTGGCCGGTAATCCTCCGTGCGGTCAACACCCGGGACGCCATGACCGCCACGGTGGAGGACGTACCCTTTGCCCTGCTGCAGCACATTACCGCCCGCATCACCGCAGAGGTGCCGGGCGTCAACCGGGTGCTGTACGACCTGACTCCCAAGCCCACGGGAACCATTGAGTGGGAATGATTTCTCAGGGCCCGGAAACACCTGATATGACTGGTTTTTTCGCGGGTTAAGGTCCTATGTGGCAACGACCGGACAATGGATTTTCGATTCATAAACAGAGAGCGAACTGACAAGGGTCAGTTCGCTCTCTGTTATGTTCCTTCGCCTTTGGTAATCATCCTGATTTCAACAGGTGCTTGGTCGTTGGTAAGAAATCCAGCATACCCGGCAATTACAATCTCTCTTGCCGCCTTTATCGTCGCAATCGTAAAATGCGCCTAAAATTCCGGAGGGCAGTCGCCTCCCGCGCAATCCCGGCGTTCCCTGCCGCCGCAAACAGTGGGCTGATAAAAAATCATACAGCTATTGACAAACAGCCCTCCTTTGCATATACTATTCATATCAAAAATTTTTGATGTGAGGTGCACATATGGGAAATCACCCGGAGGATGCCAAGGTATTCAAGGCACTGTGTGACCCCAAGCGCCTTGCCATCTTGGAGCAGCTGCGCAGCGGGGAGAAATGTGCCTGTGTCTTGCAGGAGCCTATGGATCTGACTCAATCGGGACTTTCCTACCACATGAAGATCCTGTGTGATTCCGGCATTGTAACCAGCCGGCAGGAAGGCAAATGGACTCATTACCGTTTGAGCGCGTCCGGCAGTGCCTGGGCACTGGAACGGCTGCGGGCAATTGTAACTCCCGATGCAGAACAAGAGAATCCCTGTCCCTCCTGCGGCAGATAAACGCCATCTGATTTCGATGGCGTTTCTTTCAAAATTAATATATCAAAATTTTTTGATGTGTTGTCCACTCTATACAAAGCGAGGTTTTCGACATGGGCGCATGGCAATTCCTGCAAGACGAGATTCTGGGGATGAAGTGGTTGAACCGTCTGATCGGCAGCGGCCTGTCCCTGCTGGGACTGGACACGGGCGGCAGACTCGGCGGCAGCATTTTGTTTTTCCTATATGATGTCATCAAGATCACGCTTCTTCTGTGTTTCCTGATTTTTGTCATTTCCTACATTCAAAGCTACTTCCCTCCTGAGCGCAGCAAAAAGATCCTGGGCCGGTTTCATGGGCTGGGCGCAAACATCATTTCGGCGCTGCTGGGAACAGTAACGCCCTTCTGCTCCTGTTCCTCCATTCCGCTGTTTATGGGCTTTACCAGCGCGGGCCTTCCTCTGGGCGTGACCTTCTCTTTCCTGATTTCCTCCCCCATGGTGGATCTGGGAAGCCTGGTGCTGCTGATGAGCATTTTTGGAGTGAAAGTGGCAGTGATCTATGTGCTGGTGGGATTGGCGATCGCCGTTATTGGCGGCACCATTATAGAAATGCTGCACATGGAACAGCATGTGGAGCGCTTTATCCGTTCTGCAGGAGGTGTGGACATCGAATCCCCCACCCTGACCAAGAGGGAACGCCTGCAATACGCAAAAGAGCAGGTTGTCTCCACCTTCAAAAAGGTGTTTCCCTATATCCTGCTGGGCGTCGGCATCGGCGCCGTGATCCACAACTGGATCCCGGAGCGCTGGATTGAGGTGGTTTTGGGCAGCAGCAATCCCTTTGGGGTGCTTCTGGCAACTGTGGTGGGCGTTCCCATGTATGCGGATATTTTCGGTACCATCCCGGTGGCGGAGGCTCTGCTGGCGAAGGGCGCACAGCTGGGAACAATTTTGTCCTTTATGATGGCGGTGACAACCTTTAGCCTGCCTTCCATCATCATGCTGCGTAAGGCCGTCAAGCCGAAGCTGCTGGTCCTGTTTATCGGCGTATGCACCGTCGGCATCATCCTGGTAGGCTACTTATTCAATGTGTTTCAGTTTAGTTTAATTTAATGCAGGAGGAATGAACCATGGGACTTTTCAGCAAAGGTAAAAAAGAGAAAGAAACTTGCTGCTGCGGCAGCTGCACACCGGAAGCCCTGGCCCAGGCGGAGGCGGACAAGGCATCCGGCGGCGTCAAGGTGCTGGGCTCCGGCTGCGCCAAATGCAACGCACTGGAGCAGGCCGCCCTGGAGGCGCTGGCAGAGCTGGGCATGGAGACCGCCATTGACCATGTGACCGATTTCACCCAGATTGCCGCCTACGGGGTCATGACCACCCCGGCGCTGGTGGTAGATGGCAAGGTCGTGTCCTACGGCAGGGTTTTGAAGAAGGACGAGGCCAAGGCGCTGATCCAAAAGGTACGGGGATAACCCATGAACCAAAAGCCAAAAGTAGCCTTTATATGTGTCCACAATTCCTGCCGCAGTCAAATTGCAGAGGCACTGGGCAAACTGCTGGCCGCTGACTCGTTTGACAGCTATTCCGCAGGGACGGAGACTGCGCCTCGAATCAACCAGGATGCAGTGCGGCTGATGCAGCGGCTCTATGGTGTGGATATGGAACAGACGCAGCGCAGCAAACGGTTGTCTGAGATTCCTGCGGCGGATATTGTAATCACCATGGGGTGCAATGTATCCTGTCCGGCACTGCCCTGCCGATACCGGGAGGATTGGGGTCTGGATGACCCTACCGGCAAAGGCGATGATTACTTTTTGGATGTGATCCGCAGCATTGAAGAAAAGATATCTGACTTGAAAAACAGAGTAGACATTGAACGGTTGTAATCATTGAAAACAATGGCTTTGCTGGTACAATTTCTGTCGAGGTCGTCAGCACAGGCAAGCCTCAAGAGTGCTTACCTGCTTTCTTTGATTTTAAGCGGGGAGATCGCTTACCCAAATGCACCTTAAATTGGGGACTATGCTGGTAGACTTTATAAAACCTAAAGCCCATACAGTCCCTCGTTTTTTGCGGTACCATTTTGATACAAAGAAAGCAAATTATTTTCCAGGTAAAATATTAACATATTTGCAAAAATCTTTTCTAAATTGCTCCAAATGCATTTCCTATATCTGAATTTATCAGGTAGAACTGAGTTTATTCGGCACTAAATTGTCTCAGCCGATTATATATCGTATCCATTAATACAGCGAGCCGCCCCGGACGAAAGTCCAGGGCGGCTCGCTGTGTCTCAAAGAGGCGGTTATGCCTCGAAATGCTCAATAATATCCACCAGCTCGGCGCCGATGCGCTTTTGGGCCTCCTTGGTGCCCGCGCCGATGTGGGGCGTGCAGGAGACCGCCGGGTGCTGGGCCAGGGCCCAGTTGGGGTCCTTTTCGCTCATCCACACGTCCAGGCCCGCGGCCTTCACCTTGCCGCTGTTCAGCCCCTCCAGCAGGGCCGCCTCATCCACGTTGGCGCCCCGGGAGACGTTGATGATCAC
>CATZYY010000154.1 GCA_958426425.1 uncultured Oscillospiraceae bacterium | reverse complement strand
AGGTGGCGGTGGTGGACCCCACCGGCAAGGTGCTGGACACCGCCGTGGTCTACCCCACCTACGGCGAGCGGCAAAAGCAGGAGGCCATCGCCGCCCTTGGCAAGCTCATCCGCAAGGACGGCGTGGAGCACATCGCCATCGGCAACGGCACCGCCAGCCGGGAGACGGAGCAGATGGCGGTGGAGCTCATTCACAAACTGGCGGCGGAGGGCATTTCCGTCAGCTATATGATCGTGTCTGAGGCCGGGGCCAGCGTCTACTCCGCAAGCCCCCTGGCGGCGGAGGAATTTCCCCAGTTCGACGTGAACCTCCGCTCCGCCGTGTCCATTGCCCGGCGGCTCCAGGACCCCCTGGCGGAGCTGGTGAAGATCGACCCCAAGGCCATCGGCGTGGGACAGTATCAGCACGACTGCCCACAGAAGCGTTTGGATGAGGCCTTGGGCGCTGTGGTGGAGGACTGCGTCAACGCCGTGGGCGTGGATGTGAACACCGCCTCCCCCTCCCTGCTGCAGCGGGTGGCGGGCCTGGGCCCCACCACTGCCAAGAATGTGGCCGCCTACCGGGAGGAAAATGGCCCCTTTACCTCCCGCAAGCAGATTCTGAAGGTGCCCAAGCTGGGCCCCAAGGCCTTTGAGCAGTGCGCTGGCTTTTTGCGGGTACCGGAGAGCAAAAACGTTCTGGACAACACCGCCGTCCACCCGGAGAGTTACGCCGCGGCGGAAAAGCTGCTGACCCTGACGGGCCACACCATGGCCGACGTGAAGGCGGGGGCTCTGGGAGATCTCCGGGCCCAGGTGAAGGCCTACGGCGAGGAAAAAGCCGCGGAGGCCTGCGGCGTGGGCGTGCCCACCCTCATGGACGTGACGGCGGAGCTGATGAAGCCAGGCCGGGACATCCGGGAGGACCTGCCCGCCCCCATCCTCCGCACCGACGTGCTGGAGATGAAGGACTTGAAGCCCGGCATGGTGCTGACCGGCACCGTCCGCAACGTCATCGACTTCGGCGTGTTTGTGGATATCGGCGTCCACCAGGACGGCCTGGTGCACATCTCCCAGGTGGCGGACAAATCCATCAAGCATCCCTCGGAGGTGGTGTCCGTGGGCGATGTGGTGAAGGTGGTCGTCCTGGAGGTGGATGAGAAGAAAAAACGCATCGGCCTCAGCATGAAGCAGGCCAAGGGCTGAGGAGGCGTCTTATGATTTTGACCATCGACCAGGTCAACGACGTGCTGGACGAAATGGCGGAGGGCTTTCCCGAGGCCCTGTTCGACCAGCTCAACGGCGGGGTGAACCTGCTGGAGGAGGCCCTGCCGGACCGGTCGTTTCCGGAGGGGGAAATGTATATCCTGGGGGAGTACTGCGACGACCTTCTGGGCCGGTACATCAATTTGTACTACGGCTCCTTCGCCGCCCTGGCGGAGCGGGAGGACTGGGACCGGGATACCTGGGAGCGGGAGCTCTACACCACCCTCTCCCATGAGCTGACCCATCATATGGAGGGACGGGGAGGCCTCCACGCTCTGGACGATCAGGACGCGGCGGAGCTGGAGCAGTGGCGGGCAGAGTATGCCGCAGAGGAAGACCAGGACTGAGGATTGCCCAGAATGGCGCTGCCTGTTATAAGTGTGCGCTGGGCAAACCGCGGGCTGACCGGGAAACGGACATCTGCTTTCTGACGCGGCGCCTTATGGGGCGATGCGGGAGAGACGGCGTATCAGGCAGAAAAAGGAGCCGCCATGGAAGCTATATAGACAAGAAGGACGCCGGAGGCATCTGCCTCCGGCGTCTCAGCGTGTCGAAAAACTTTTTCGACACGCTGAGCAAGTCTTATGAACCTTTTTAAAGGTTCATAAGACTTATAATTAAAAACGAGAGGAACCCAGGAAGGGTTCCTCTCGTAACTCTCTTCCTTCCCATCGCGCAAGTCTTTCCTTCTTTTTCGACAGTCCAGGACGCCGGAGGCAGCTGCCTCCGGCGTCCTTCCTGTTTAAAACCGTTTGAAAAGGGAAACGATTTACCACTCCGCGTTCTGCTTGCGGTAGAACTGGGCGATCTCCAGCCGGTCCACCAGGGCCTGGGCATCCTCGGACAGGGTCTTGGTCACCTGTCCGCCCTCCACATAGAACCCGTCGGTGTTGATGACCGGCACCTGCTCCATGACCTCATCCATCAGCTGGAGATAGGCGCTGCCGCCGCCCCAGCCGCACTGGTCGAACAGCACGTTCATCAAAAAGCAGGGGCTCACGGCGATACCCCGGCCGGTGAAGTCCTTGCCCAGAACCTCCTTGGCGGCGTCATTGGCCCAGATCAGATACCGGGTGCCGTAGTAGTTGTAGAACCCCTCCTCCGTGGAGGTGTCCAGATTCACGCCCAGGTCCTTGTAGGCGCTGTTGCTGTAACCAAGCCATGGGTTGTGGTCCCCAAAGGCCACCAGCACCACCGGGTCCGGGTCGGAGCGCAATGCCTCCACGAACTCCCACAGCAGTTCTCCGGTCTCGTGGACGGAGTCCAAGTAGTTGTTGAGGATGTAGTAGGTGCTCTCGTCGCTGTAATCGCCGTCCCACCAGCCGTCGGTGCCCTCCAGGGCGTCGGTTGCATAGGGGCCGTGGCCCTGGTAGGTGACGGTGAAGTTGAAGTAGGGGGTGGACTTGTCCCGGTTCTGGTAGAACTGCAGCAGGTCCGGGAACAGCACGTCGTCCATGGCGATGTGGCCGTCGTTGAGCTCGTCGTAGCGGTTCTGGAAGAACCAGTATTCGTCAAAGCCCAGGTAGCTGTTGACGTTTTTGCGGTTGTAGTAATAGTCGTGGTAGGGATGAATGCCCTCGGTGACATAGCCCTGGTCCTTGAAGTACCAGACATAGGAGCCGGTATCCCGGCGGAAGTCCTCCAGCGTCACGTCCCCGGTGAGGAAGCTCCGCTCCGTGCGGACGGTGCCGCCGGCAAAGATGTTGGTGATGAGATCGCCGGCGTAGCTTTCCGCCTCCAGGGCCCGGTACTTCTCATAGACCTCCGGGGCGATGCCCTCCACGCCCAGCCGCTCCAGGTCGTTGAAGGCCTCCAGCTGGATGCCGATGACGTTGACCTTCTTTTCCTCTGGAATGTCCTGGGCCTCATAGGAGGTCAGGATCTCCAGGGCAGCCTCCTCGGAGTAGCCCTCCGGCGGCTCCGGAAACGCCTCCTTGACACTGTACAGGAAGGGGTAGATAAAACCCCGGGTCAAAAATACCTGGGGCGCCGCCCACTGATCGGCATGCTCGTAGTTCTGGGTCTTGTTGTCGTAGATGTCATCGCTGGTGTAGACCTTCACTAGGGGGATGATGCTCAGCAAAATCACCGCCGCCAGAGCAATCCGGGTGCGAGGGCGGGCCCGGCCTCGGACGAAGAAAAACAGGAACAGCGCGCCGAATACGATGCAGAACAGGCAGAAGCCCAGCCGCCAGTTCATCGACAGGTCATACCGCTCCGAGATGCCCAGAGCGGTGGTGATATCCGGAATGTCGGCAAACATGAAAGGGTCGTCCCGACAGACGATTTTGAAGTAGTTGCCCACGGACGCCAGCATCACCGGCACGGACCCTGCCAGAAAGGCGATCCAGGCTCGGTTCACCAGGCAGTACAGCAGCAAAATCAGCAGCACCACCGGGAGGATGTTCAAAAAGGCGATGAGGGGATGGCGGAAGTAGCCCAGGAAGATGTCCCAGGGATAACGGCCAACAGCCAGCAGCAGGCTCAGAAGGCCGGTGCCGATGGCGGCGGCAATGAGAAAGCCCCAGTTCCAGAGCAGGAACCAGCGCCGCCGGGAACCGTCGCAGTGGGTCTGAAAGAGAAAGTGGCTGCGGAATGTTTTCGCGTTTGTTGTTGCTTGCATGTGCAGATCTCCAAAATAACAGGACTTTGGGCGCTCAGCCCAGAATGGTGTCCAGAGGCTTGTTCATGGTCACGGTGTAGCGGGGCATTTGATGGAGTCCGTCCCGCAGGTCCGCCGTACCGGCCTTGGTGACTACCGTTACCGGGAACAGCTCACCCACCAGCTCCTCCGCGTCAGGCTCCGTGACGCCGAAGGGATAGGCAAAGAAGGTGACCTCCCCCACCTCCTGGGCAATCAGGTCGTGGCTTTTCTGGATGTCGTCCAGGACCCGGGTCTGAAATTCCTCGTCGCTCTCCGCCGGGTCTCTCTGGATACCGTTGACGCCGTCGGGCACGAAGTTGCCGCCCAGATCCCCCAGGTTGTGGAGGTAGTGGGTATGGGAGCCGATCTCCACCAGCCCTGACTCTGTCATCTCCCGGCACATGTCCCAGCTGATGAAGTTGCTGGCGGACACGGACTGCATGTAAGTGATGATAGAGATGACAGCCTTCATCTGGTACTTCTCCAGCAGGGGGAACAGCAGCTCGTAGTTGCTGCGGTAGCCGTCGTCGAAGGTCAGCAGCACCGCCTTTTCCGGCAGAGGGTCCCCGGCGGCCAGCTCCCGGGGCAGCACGGTATGGTAACCGTTTTCCTGAAGCCACTGGAGATCCTCCTCCATGCGGCTGACGGTGACGGTCATATCGTTGCACTCCTGTCCGTCCTCCACCAGATGGTGGTACATGAGGATGGGCAGGGCATCCTCTTTGGGAATGGGCAGATGCAGCAGATCTTTTTTATAGAGATAGGCGCCGGCGGCCGCGGCGCAGAGGACTGCCGCCGCCAGGACGCACAGAGCAATGGTCCGAAGACGCAGAGATTTCATGGAGAGGCTCCTTTCGCCGTGACCGAAGTATGAGCCGTCGGGACGACAGGGGCGGAGGGTCACTGCGGGTCCTATTGTAGCAGATTCGGGCGAATTGTCAAACCAAAAACCCCGGCAGCCGGCCCGTTTTCCGGGAAATGGGAGAAATTGCGGACAAATCATTGACGGACCGGCCCTTCTGTCGTATGATGATGCAGTCAAAAGGCGGCGGAACATACCCGCCGGAAATCAGAATGGAAGACGGGCCCTTTTCCAACAGGGCCGGGGAAGGAGCAGTCACCATGGCCAGTTTGTGGGGCGGACGGTTTGAAAAGGATATGGACGCGCTGGTAAAGCAGTATAACGCCTCCATCTTCTTTGACCAGAGAATGTACAATGAGGATATTGACGGCAGCGTGGCCCATGTGACCATGCTGGCCAAGCAGGGCATCGTCACCGAGGCCGAGCGGGACCAGATCATCGCCGGTCTGGAGGGTATCCGGGCGGACATCGCCGCCGGAGAAATCCGCTTCACCGTGGAGGACGAGGATATCCACATGGGTGTGGAGAGCCGTCTGATTCAGCGGATTGGGGATGTGGGGAAAAAGCTCCACACCGCCAGAAGCCGCAACGACCAGTGCCAGGTGGACGGCCGGCTGTATCTGAAGAAGGAGATCCGGGAGATTCTGGAGGAGCTGCGGCAGCTGGAGGAGGTCATTCTCCGCAAGGCTGAGCAGTACGCGGACCAGATCACCGTGGGTTTCACCCATCTCCAGCACGCCCAGCCCATTACCGTGGGCTTTGTGTTCATGGCCTATTTCCAGATGTTCAAGCGGGACATCCAGCGGCTGGAGGATACCCTGGAGCGGATGGACTACAACCCCCTGGGCTCCTGCGCCCTGGCGGGCACCACCAT
>CATZYY010000153.1 GCA_958426425.1 uncultured Oscillospiraceae bacterium | reverse complement strand
CAGTTTGAGGAGGACCACTCCCCCTGGCAGCTGCGGCTGAACCTGGCCTACGGCCTGGGGGCTGCGGCTATCACGGCCATTGCCCTGGCGCTGGAGAGCGCCGGACTCATGAGCGTCCCCTACCTGGTGGGCATCATGCTCTTCGTCTTTGACCTGTTCGGCCCCATCAAGGCCCTGTATACCCAGGCCACCCGGCTGACCGTCATGAACAGCTGCATGGACCGGATCGAGGAGGTCTTTCACGAGCCGGAGCTGCCGGACGACGGCCGGGACTCCATCCCGGATACCGGCGAAGCCCCGGAGGTGGAGTTCCAGCATGTGCGCTTTGCCTACGGGGAGAAAGAGGTATTGCACGACATCTCCTTCTCCCTGCCCCGGCACCAGATGCTGGCCCTGGTGGGGCCCTCCGGCGGGGGCAAATCCACCATCGCCAACCTGCTCACCCGTTTCTGGGACGTGAAGGACGGACGGGTGCTGGTCCGGGGGAAGGACGTGCGGGAGGTGAAACTGGCCGACCTGATGGACCACATCAGTATGGTGTTCCAGCGGGTTTATCTCTTCCAGGATACCATCTACAACAACATCGCCATGGGCCGACCAGACGCCACTCGGGAGGAAGTGCTGGAGGCGGCCCGCAAGGCCCGGTGCTACGACTTTGTGATGGCTCTGCCCGATGGGTTTGACACGGTGATCGGCGAGGGCGGGGCAAGCCTCTCCGGCGGGGAGCGGCAGCGGATCTCCATCGCCCGCTGCATCCTGAAGGACGCCCCTATCGTCATCTTGGACGAGGCAACCGCCAGCGTGGACGCGGACAACGAGAGCTACATCCAGCAGGCCATCTCGGAACTGGTGCAGGGCAAGACTCTGCTGGTCATCGCCCACCGGCTGAACACCATCCGGGGCGCGGATCAGATCCTGGTCATCTCGGATGGGGAGATCGCCCAGCGGGGCACCCACCAGTCGCTGATGGAGGAGGGCGGTATCTACCGGAACTTCGTCACCGTGCGACAGCAGAGCCGGGGGTGGAACCGCAAAGATAGCGCATAGCAAAAGAACATATTCCCGGGACGCAGTGTCGAAAGGACACTGCGTCCTTTTTTCCTGCACAGGGCTTGACAAAGGGAATGTCGCGTGCTATATTCAAAACATCGTTATAAAACATTGTTATGAATATAGTTTGAAAGAAGGTGACCGTATGGCGAAGCAGAAGCCCGGCGTCTATGATCGTGTTCTGGAGTGCGCCAAGGAGGAGTTCTTGTCCAAGGGGTTTCTGGACGCATCCCTGCGGACCATTGCCCAGGAGGCGGGCACCAGCACCGGGTCCATCTACACCCGCTTTGGGGATAAAGAGGGCCTGTTCCGGGCCATTGTAGAGCCGGTGGTGGACGAGTTCCGGGCCATGTTCCGGGAGATCCAGGAGAGCTTCCACCAGCTGGACGACGAGACTCAGCAGGCGGAGATGGGCCGGTACACCGCCCGCCATCAGATGGACCTGCTGGACTACATCTATGACCACTTCGACGTGTTCCGCCTCCTGCTGGACGGGGCCCATGGAACCCGGTTTGCCTGTTTCCTGGACGAACTGGTGGACATCGAGGTGGAGTACACCTACCAGTACATGGAGGTCATCGGCTGTGAGAGCGTGAAGTCCGGCCAGGTGACGGAGGAGTTCATCCACATCATCGTCACCGCCTATTTCAACGGCATGTTCGAGGTGGTGCGCCACAACATGGACCGGGCCGCCGCCCATCGCTATGTGAAGATGCTCAACGACTACCACATGGCGGGCTTCGGCACTGTGTTCGATCCCCAGCCCTGAATCAAGCAGGCTGTCCCCCCTTCTGGGTGCAGCCTTTTGATTTCACAACAAGTTAGCAATAACTAACAAAACAAGGAGGAATTCACGATGAACCAACAAAGTCCCATGCTCCGGCTGTGGGAGCTGGGGGCGGCACAGCATGGCAGTTTGATCCGGGCGATTCTGTCCGCCGTGGCGGGGGTGCTGTGCGGCATGGCTCCTTACTTCGCCGCCGCCCAGATCATTCTCGGCCTGCTGTCCGGCAGACAGGAATTCTCGTTCTACCTGACCTGGTGCGCCGTGGCCCTGGCAGGGTTCCTACTGCGGGCCAGCCTGTATTCCCTGGCCCTGTCCATCTCCCACAAGGCTACCTTCTCCATTCTGAAGTCCATCCGGGAGAAGATTTTGGAGAAACTCCCCAGAATGCCTCTCGGCACCATCCTGGATACCTCCAGCGGCCAGATGAAGCAGGTCATCGTTGACCAGGTGGAGAGCATGGAGCGGCCCCTGGCCCATCTATTGCCGGAGATGACCGCCAACGTGCTGGGGCCGGTGTGCATCCTCGTCTACCTGTTTGTGCTGGACTGGCGGATGGCCCTGCTGAGCCTGGTGTCCATCCCGGTAGGAATGGCCTTCATGATGGCGGTGATGGCCAACTACGGCAAGCAGTACGAGGGCTCCGTCAAGACCACCCAGGCCATGAACAGCGCCATCGTGGAGTACATCGGCGGCATTGAGGTCATCAAGGCCTTCAATCAGGGGAAGCAGTCCTACGCCCGTTTTTCCGACAGCGTAAAGGCCAACGCCTCCTACTTCTACCACTGGATGAAGAGCTGCCAGCTGCCCATCTCCCTGTCCAAGGCCATCTCCCCCACCACCATGATCACCATTCTGCCGGTGGGCTGGCTCCTGTATGCCGGCGGGAGCCTGCCGGTGGAGACCTTCATCACCACCATCGTGCTGTCCCTGGGCATCGCCGGACCGCTGCTCTCCGCCATCGACTTTGTGGATAGCCTAGCCAAGGTAGGCACCATCGTGGGCTCTGTGGACGAGATTTTGAACGGCCAGGAGCAGGACCACGGGAGCGCCCCGGTGCAGTTCCAGGGGCGGGACATCGCCCTCTCCCATGTGTCCTTCGGCTACCACGCGGACAAGGAGGTCCTCCACGATGTGTCCCTCGCCATCCCCGCCGGCACCATGACCGCCTTTGTGGGGCCCTCCGGCTCCGGCAAATCCACCATCGCCAAGCTGATCGCCGGGTTCTGGGACGTGTCCGCCGACGCCATCACTCTGGGCGGACAGGATTTGAAGAAAATCCCTCTCTCCCAGCTCTACGACCAGGTGGCCTTCGTGTCCCAGGACAACTACCTCTTTGACGAGAGTGTGCGGGAAAACATCCGCATGGGCCGCCCTTCCGCCACCGACCAAGAGGTGGAGGCCGTGGCTAAGGCCGCCGGGTGTGACGAGTTCATCCAAAGCCTGGAACAGGGCTATGACACCATGGTAGGCGGGGGCGGCGCCCATCTGTCTGGCGGCGAGCGGCAGCGCATCGCCATCGCCCGGGCCATGCTGAAGGACGCCCCCATCGTGGTGCTGGACGAGGCCACCGCCTACATCGACCCGGAAAACGAGGCCCTGGTCCAGCGTGCAGTGGGCCAGTTAGTGGCGGGCAAGACGGTACTGGTCATCGCCCACCGTCTGAGCACCATCACCGGCGCGGACCAGATTGTTGTGGTAAACGATGGCCGCATTGAGGCTACGGGAAAGCATCAGGAACTTTTGGATACCTGCCCGCTCTATCGCGAGATGTGGCAGGCCCACATGGGGGTAAAGGAGTGTGAGCAGGCATGATTGAAGTCTTGAGAAAAATCTGGCGCTTTGCCGGGCAAGAACAGGGAAATATCCGCAAGTCCATGGTGCTGGGGTTCTTTTACGCCATCTTCCACATGTTCCAAATCGCGGCCATCTATGTGGTGGTCCTGGCCCTGGTGAATGGCTCCACTTCTGCTGCCCCGGCATGGCAGGCACTCGTCTTGCTGCTGGTCAGTATTCTGGGGCGGGCGATCATGAATCGGTTCAGCCAACTCCAGCAGACCCACGCAGGGTACTTCATGGTGGCGGATAAGCGCATTTCCATCGGCGATAAGATCAAGCGGGTCCCCATGGGCTACTTCAACGACCAGAGTTTGGGAGAACTCACTGGAATCACCACTACCGTCCTGGACGAGGTTGAGAGCGCCGGTTCCATGGTGCTGGTGAATATCCTGGGCGGGCTGATTAACTCCCTGGTCATGCTGCTGTGTGTGCTGTTCTGGGATTGGCGCATTGGACTGCTGGCCCTGGCCGGAATGCTGCTGTACCTGCTCCTGCTCTCCGGTATGGAGAAAAAGTCTGCCCAAATCGCGCCCAAGCGGCAGCGGGATGAGGCCCGGCTGGTGGAGGCAGTTCTGGAACAACTCCAGGGCATGAGTGTCATCAAATCCTTCAACCTTACCGGCAAGGGGGATCAGCGTGTGCGTCAAGCCCTGGAGGATAGCCGCAGCAACAATCTGGCGGTGGAAAAACTCTTTACTCCCTTCGTCTGGGCCCAAGAAATGGCGCTCCACCTATTCGGCGTGTTGATCCTGATTGCGGCTGTCTGGCTGTATCTGAGCGGTTCCATGCCATTGGCGAATGCCTTAATGGCGGTGATCATCTCCTTTATGATTTTCTCTCAGATTCAGTCCGCGGGCAGCGGCGTGTCCGCCCTGCGGCTGGTGGGCAGTTCCATCGACCACGCCAACCAGGTGGACGAAATCCCGGAGATGGATCAGGATGGTGCGCAACTTCACCCGGAAGCCCACGACATTGTATTCGACCATGTGGATTTCTCTTACGGCAGCCGGCCAATCCTGAAGGATGTGTCCCTTACCATCCCGGATAAAACTACCACTGCCATCGTGGGGCCATCCGGCTCCGGCAAGACGACTCTCTGCAACCTGATTGCCCGGTTCTGGGATGTGGACGGCGGCCGGGTCACCATCGGCGGCCGGGATGTGCGGGAGTACACGTTGGAGTCCCTGATGAACCAGGTGAGCATGGTGTTCCAGCGGGTGTACCTCTTCCACGATACTATCGAGAACAACATCAAGTTCGGTTGCCCGGACGCCACCCATGCCCAAGTGGTGGAAGCGGCAAAGAAAGCCTGCTGCCACGACTTCATCTCTGCTCTGCCGGAGGGGTATGAGACGGTGATCGGCGAGGGCGGGGCCACCCTGTCCGGTGGGGAAAAACAGCGTATCTCCATCGCCCGTTGTCTCTTGAAGGACGCCCCCATCGTGATTTTCGACGAGGCCACTGCCAATGTGGACCCGGAGAACGAGGATCAGCTCCAAAAGGCCATGGAGGCCCTGACCCGGGAGAAGACCGTGCTGATGATCGCTCACCGGCTGAAAACGGTTCGGGGCGCCGACCAAATCCTGGTTGTAGATCAGGGGTGCATCGTTCAAAAGGGTACTCATGCGGAACTCATCAAGCAGCCAGGCTTATATGCTGACTTCGTGGGCGTCCGCCAAGAGGCATCCAGTTGGAAACTGGCATGATTCATGTAGAAAGAAACGATTTCCAAGGTTGCTCCATGCCTTCGGTGAGGACGATTTAGAAGCCCTTTGGGTTCCTCAGACGTGGAAGGGTATGGCGCACTCCATAGATGCTGCCTGGCTTCTGAAGGTATCCAAGTCCGGTGTGTGCCATGCAGCGGCGGCTCTCAGGAAAGAGAACTTGGGAGCAATATACGAATAAAATTAAGCGGCAATCGAGGCTTTACCTGATTACCGCTTAGTTTTATTTCCTAATACGCCGGCTAAC
>CATZYY010000152.1 GCA_958426425.1 uncultured Oscillospiraceae bacterium | reverse complement strand
AGTTCAAAGTAGAAATAGCCCAGAGCGAATACCAGCGTGACGATCAGGTTGATGGCAATGCGCCCGGCGGGACTGCCCACGGCCTTGCGGGGCTTGCGGGCCTTTTTGGGGGGCGGCGCAAAACCGCCCTGGCCATCCTGTCCTCCCCCGCTGAAATTTCCAAAGTCGAAACCGCCGAAGTTAAATTGAATCGGCATGGACGTTCTCCTTTCTTTCCATTAGACGTGTGCTTCATGATACAGGAAAAGTATGAACAAATCAAGGCCATCCCATCCCGCAGTACACTTCCCGCACAATGAAAAAGACCGCCGGGGGGCATTCGCCCTCCGGCGGTCTTTGAGGCAGGTCTGATTTACTTGGTCACCAGCAGCTGGTTGTCCTCCACGGTGAGGCGGGCGGTGTCGCCCTGCTGCAGGGTGCCGTCCAGCATCTTTTCCGCCACGGCGTCCTCCACCTTGCTCTGGATGGCCCGGCGCAGGGGTCTTGCGCCGTACTTGGGGTCGAAGCCCTCCTTGGCCAGCTCTGCCACAGCCTCGTCGCTGGCATCCAGGTGGATACCCATGGCCTCCATCCGGGCAGACACAGTCTTCAACATCCGGCGTGCCACCTCCTGGATGTCCGACTGGGTCAGAGCGCGGAATACAATGATGTCGTCAATCCGGTTCAAAAACTCCGGTCGGAAGGTCTGGCGCAGCTCCGCCAGCACAGTTTCCCGGGCCTGCTGGAATTTCTTCTCAGCATCAGGATCACTGCCCTGCTCTTCGGCGGAGAAGCCCAGGCGGCCGCCGGCAGCGGTCAGTGTCTTGGCGCCGATGTTGCTGGTCATGACGATCACCGTGTTCTTGAAGTCCACGGTGCGGCCCTGGGAGTCGGTAATCCGGCCATCGTCCAGAATCTGCAGCAGAATATTCCACACATCCTCATGGGCCTTCTCAATCTCGTCGAACAGCACTACGGAGTAGGGCTTTCTGCGGACCTTCTCAGTCAGCTGGCCGCCCTCCTCATGGCCCACATAGCCCGGGGGGGAGCCGATCAGACGGGAGACCGTGTGCCGCTCCATATACTCGGACATATCAATGCGGATCATGGCGTTTTCATCGCCGAACATGGCCTCGGCCAGGGACTTGCACAGCTCCGTCTTGCCCACGCCCGTGGGGCCCAGGAACAGGAAGGAGCCGATGGGACGCTTGGGGTCTTTCAAGCCCACACGGCCACGGCGGATGGCCCGGGCCACGGCCTTGACGGCCTCATCCTGGCCCACCACACGCTCATGGAGCTTCTCCTCCATGTGCAGCAGCCGCTGCCCCTCGTCCTCGGTAAGGCGAGTGACGGGAATGCCGGTCCAGCCGGCCACCACGGCGGCAATATCCTCAGCGGTGACGGGCCGGTGCTGGGCGTTGTTCTTGCGGCGCTTATCCCGCTCGATCTCCACCTGCTCCCGGTAGTCCTTCTCAATATCCCGCAGCTGGGCCGCCTTCTCGTAGTCCTGGGCGGCAATGGCGGCGTCCTTGTCCTTGACCAGGGCGGCGATCTTCTCCTCCAGGCTCTTGAGCTCGGGAGAGATCTCCTCGGTCTCCATCCGCACCCGGCTGGCGGCCTCGTCCATCAGGTCGATGGCCTTGTCCGGCAGGAAGCGGTCGTTGATATACCGGGCGGACAGGGATACGGCGGCCTCCAGAGCCTCGTCGGTGATCTGGAGCTTGTGGTGCTTCTCGTACCGCTCCCGCAGGCCCTTCAGAATCTCCAGACTGGCCTCCTGGCTGGGCTCACCTACCTGGACCGGCTGGAACCGGCGCTCCAGGGCGGCGTCCTTTTCGATATACTTGCGGTACTCGTTGAGGGTTGTGGCACCGATGACCTGGATCTCGCCCCGGCCCAAGGCCGGTTTGATGATATTGGCGGCGTCCACGGCACCCTCGGCGCTGCCGGCGCCCACGATGGTATGGAGCTCGTCGATGAACAAGATCACGTTGCCGGACTTCTTGACCTCCTCCAGCACCTTCTTGATCCGCTCCTCAAACTCACCCCGGTACTTGGTGCCGGCCACCATTCCGCTCAGGTCCAGGGACAAAAGCCGCTTATCCAGCAGATCGTCGGGCACATCGCCCAGGACGATCTTCCGGGCCAGGCCCTCAGCGATGGCGGTCTTGCCCACGCCGGGCTCACCGATGAGGCAGGGGTTGTTCTTGGTGCGGCGGGAGAGGATCTGGATGACCCGCTGGATCTCGTCGTCCCGGCCGATGACCGGGTCCAGCTTGCCGGACCGGGCGTCGGCGGTCAAATCCCGGGTGAACTCCCGCAGGGTCTTGGTCTTGCCCGGGTCCTCCTTGGCCTGGGTGCTCTTGGCCTCTGCCGCCTTGCCGCGGGGCGTCTCGTTGAGCTTCTGCATCAGGGCGGAGTACAGATGCCGGGCATCCACGCCGGCGGTCCGCAGAATGCGGACTGCCATATTGTTGCCCTCCCGCAAAATGCCGGCCAGCAGATGCTCCGTGCCAACGTAGTTATAGCCGCCGCGCATGGAGTCCTCCATGGCGATCTCCACCACCCGCTTGGCGCGGGGGGTCAGGCCCTGGGCCGGGTTGCCGCCGGGCAGGCCCGCGCCCACGCTCTTTTTCAGGATCTCTACAATCATGTCGTCGGTGAGGCCCGCCTCGGTGAGGACGGTGTGGGCCATGCCCTCGCCCTCCCGGATCAGACCCAGCAGCAGGTGCTCGGTGCCCACGTACCCGTGGCCCAGATCGCCCGCCGCCTCCTGGGAAAGCCGCAGGGCCTCCTCGGCCCTGGGCGTGAATTTGTTTTCATTCATATGTGTTTACCTTCCTTTCCTTGGGAAAGTCCTTACTCCTTGTGTTCCTTGGACTCCTTGTGTTCCGCCTCCAGGGCCTTGATCTGGTCCCGGATCTCCGCGGCCCGCTCAAAGTTCTCCTGGTGGACGGCCTTCTTCATCTCCATCCGCAATGCGTTCATCTGGCGCATCCGGGCAAAGCGGCTCTGCTCCTCCTTCTCCACCAGATCGTCCTTCTTCTCCTCCTGCTGCTGACTCTGCTGCACAGGAGCACCCAGAGCCGGCATATCGCTGAAGAAGTCATCAAAGGGATTTTCCAGCAGCCGGTTCATCCGGCTCATGAGGCTGGGCATGGGGGCGAAGAAATCGTCCAGCAGTCCGCCGCCGAAGAAGCTGTTGTCAAAGAAGTTCTGCATCATCCGCTGGCTGTGGGCGGTAATCCGCTGGGTATAGCCCAGCTTCTCCGCACAGTCACTGCAAAGGTGCTTTTCCTCCACCTTGCCGTTGATGTTGCTCCGATATACAAAGGTAACTTCATTCTTACCGCAATGTTCGCATTTCATAATCAATTCCTCCTATATTTCCAGTTCATTGTTGATGTGATTTGGTGTTTTGGGACCTAGACCTGCAAGATCAAAACGTTTCGCAGGATATCCGCCCGGACCGTGTCCCGATTGTCCCGGGGAACCGCCGCCAGGGCTTTGTCGCCCACGGCAGCCAGAATGGAACGGCCCAGAGTTTCCTCCAGGGCGCCGGACTGAACCAGGTTGCTGAGAATCGCTCTGGCGGAGGACAAATCCATCCGCTCGCCGATGGAGTTGATGACGTGCATCATCAAGGTCTGTCGGTCCACCCGGACCCGAGTGATCCGGATATAGCCGTTGCCGCCTCGCCGACTCTCCACAATGTAACCTCGCTCCGGTGAGAACCGGGTGGACATGACGTAGTTGATCTGACTGGGTACGCAGTTGAATCGCTGGGCCAGGTCACTGCGCTGTACCTCTACCACGCCGTTCTCCGCCTCATCCAGGCTCTCCTGTAAGAAGCTGGCGATCAAATCTGAAATACCCACCTGCATCTCTCCTTTCCAGAAAGTCAATCCGTTTTTGACTTTGACTTTCTTTAACCTTTTGTTCTGAACACAGTATACCACGGTTCCGCCAAATGTCAATAGATTATTTTTGACTTTCTTTGACCAATTTGAAAACAATTTGTGAACGCAGTTAGTCTGGACAAACTCATAATTTTTTAAGGTTTTTCCAATTTTTTAACAGAAATATGTTGTGACAGATTTCACATCCCCCTTGCATTTTTTCATTTGTGTGGTAGAATGACAATACAAATTCTTTTGGAGGTGCTTCCATGGCTTACAAGATTACTTCTGCCTGCGTGAGCTGCGGCGCCTGCGCGGACGCCTGCCCCGCCGGTGCCATCAGCCAGGGTGATGACCAGTACGTCATCGATGCTGCCGCCTGCCTGGACTGCGGTTCTTGCAGCGACACCTGCCCCAACGGCGCCATCGTCCCCGAGGAATAATCGAAGGGATACATAAACGCACCGCAAGCGCTGCTTGCGGTGCGTTTTGTTTTTTATCGGCCCGGGCAAGACTGTCTGTTCCCTGTCTGGGCGGCAGTTTCGTCAAAAATGGCCTTCCGGAAAGAGGCTCTCCTCCCGCGCCGACGGATGAATGCTTGTGCCGGGAGAGATTTTTCGGTATAATGGGGAAAATCCCACTTGGGGCCAGGGGAGGGCTGTCCATGGAGCACTGGGACCGGCTGTGTCCGGGCGGATACCGCTTCGTTTATGACGACACCCTGTTTCCGCCGGGAACGGACAGCTTTCTGCTCTCTGCATTCCCAAAATTAAAGCCGGGACTGCGGGTGTGCGATCTGGGCAGCGGAACAGGACTTTTGGGCCTTCTACTGCTTCAGCGGCAGCCGGAGCTGACGGTGACCGGCGTGGAACTGCTGCCGGAGGCAGCCGACCTGTCAACCCAAACCGCCGCCGCCAACAGCCTGGAGGACAGGCTGTCGGTAAAGGTGGGTGACCTGCGCAGGGTCCGGGAGCTGCTGCCTGCCGCTGCCTTTGATCTGGTGGTGTGCAATCCTCCTTACTATCCCGCCGCCTCCGGCCGCTTGCCGATGTCTGATACCCGGCGGACGGCACGCTCAGAGCTGGGCTGCACTTTACAGGAGGTCTGCGCCGCGGCGTCATATTTGCTGCCCTGGAGCGGGCGGTTCTGCCTGGTCCACAAGCCGGAGCGGCTGGGAGACCTTTGCTGCGCCCTGCGGGAGGCCGGGCTGGAGCTGAAACGTCTGCGGCCTGTATGTCCCAGAGCTGGCGCCGCCCCCTCCCTGCTGCTGGCGGAAGGCCGCCGGGGCGGCCGGCCCGGCGTGGAGATCCTGCCGCCTCTGGTGCTCCGGCAGGACAACGGCACTCCCACAGCGGAGCTGGACGCCATCTATTTTCGTACACAGGAGGATACGCCATGAGCGGTATCTTATATCTGGTAGCCACCCCCATCGGCAATCTGAGGGACTTCTCCCCCCGGGCAGTGGAGACACTGGAGGCGGTGGACTTTATCGCCGCCGAGGACACCCGGGTGTCTGTAAAGCTGCTGAACCACTTCTCCATCAAAAAGCCCCTGGTCAGCTACCATCAGCACAACCATGTCACCGCCGGGCAAGCCATCCTGGCCCGGCTGCTTGCCGGCGAGTCCTGCGCCTTGGTCACCGACGCCGGCACCCCCGCCATCTCCGACCCGGGTGAGGAGCTGGTGCGGCTGTGCGCGGAAAACGGTGTGGAGGTGCTGTCCATCCCCGGCTGCTGCGCGGCGGTGAACGCCCTGGCGGTCAGCGGACTGCCCACCGGGCGCTTCACCTTCGAGGGTTTTCTCTCCGTCAACAAAAAGGCCCGACGGGAGCACCTGACCTCTCTGGAGAATGAGGAACG
>CATZYY010000151.1 GCA_958426425.1 uncultured Oscillospiraceae bacterium | reverse complement strand
TTATGAACTGGGACGGCCCCATCCTGACGGATTCCGGCGGGTTCCAGGTGTTCTCTCTTGCATCCCTCCGGAAGATCAAGGAGGAGGGGGTCACCTTCGCCTCCCACATTGACGGCCATAAGATCTTCATGGGCCCGGAGGAGTCCATGCGCATCCAGTCCAACCTGGGCAGCGACATCGCCATGGCCTTCGACGAGTGCGTGGAGAACCCGGCTACCTATGAATACGCCAAGGCAAGCTGTGAGCGGACGGCCCGGTGGCTGGAGCGGTGCAAGATCGAGCACGACCGGCTCAACAGCCTGCCGGATACGGTGAACCCCAAGCAGATGCTCTTTGGCATCAACCAGGGCGCTACCTTCCCGGACCTGCGGGTGTGGCACATGAAGGAGATCGCAAAGCTGAACTGCGACGGCTACGCCATCGGTGGTCTTGCCGTGGGAGAGCCGGCGGAGGTGATGTACGAGATCATCGACGCCGTGGAGCCGCACATGCCAAAGGACAAGCCCCGGTATCTCATGGGCGTGGGTACCCCCAGCAACATCATCGAGGCGGTGTGGCGGGGCGTGGATTTCTTCGACTGTGTTATGCCCTCCCGCAACGGCCGCCACGGCAAGCTCTTTACCTGGGAGGGCACCGTCAACATCATGAACGAGAAGTACGCCACCGACGACCGCCCCATCAGTGAAAGCTGCGGCTGCCCTGTGTGCCGCAATCACTCCCGGGCGTACCTCAGACACCTGTTCAAGGCCGACGAGGTGCTGGCGCTGCGTCTGGCGGTGCTGCACAACCTCTGGTTCTACAATGAGCTCATGGCCAAGATCCGGGCGGCCATCGAGGCGGGGACCTTGGATGCGTTCCGGCAGCAGTACAGCGGGCAGCTGGAACGCCGGGCTTAAAATCGGCCGCAAAAATGGAAAAAGTTCTTGCAAATGTGTCCTGATTTGTTATAATGGTACCGTTCTGATTTTTAAGAAGAAAAAGGAGACGCAACAATATGGAATCCATGATTATGCTTGTGGTCCTGATCGCCGTGTTCTACTTCCTGCTGATCCGGCCCGAGAACAAGCGGAAAAAGCAGGCCCAGGCCATGCGCGACAGTCTGAAGAAGGGCGACGTGATCACCACCATCGGCGGCATCGTGGGAAAGATTGTCATGGTAAACCCCGACACCCTGATCATCGAGACCAGCGAGGACCGTGTCCGCATGGAGATCACCAAGTGGGCCATCTCCACCACCGGCGTCCAGTCTTCTACCGAGGCCAAGGCGGCTAAGAAGAAGGATGAGGAAAAGGCCGATGAGAAGGCGGAGGACAAGCCCGCCGAGGAGCCTGTGGACGAGATTCCCGCTCCCGAGGAGGAGAGCAAGTAATCTCCCCCCATTGGAAAAATTGGTTTTCCCATCATAAAAGTGCCCTCCCCCGTCATAAGCTCCAGTGTGAGCTTTGGACGAGGGAGGGCATTTTTATGGCGAAAGGGAAGGGTGCGGCCTGGATGCCGCTGGTCCGGGGGCTGGGTCTTGCCCTGGGTGTGGATCTGCTGTCCCAGCCGCTGCTGGCACTGCTGGCGGTGAAGGGGGTACTGCCGGAGGAGCGAACCTTCCCGGCGGTGGCGGCAGCCTGCGCTCTGGGAGCCCTGATCGGAGCGCTGTACTGCGCCGCCCGGTGCCCCTGGGGGACGCTGATCAGCGGCCTTGCCTGCGGCGCCGCCATGGCGGCGGTGCTGGCGGCAGTGGGCCTTCTTTGCTGGCAGCAGGTGGACTGGACCGGCCGGGGCGGTGTGGTGCTGCTGTGCGCCCTGGGCGGCGGGCTCCTGGGCGGTCTGTTGGGCCGGAAGGGGGGAAAGCGGACCCGAAAACGGCAGCGGCGCAAGTGAGGTGTCTTGTGCAAAACACCGAAAATTTGGCGGTGTCCCTTCTTTTCTCTGGAAAGGGGAGGGGAGAGCGGGCGCCCCACGGGACTTCCCGCCGGCGGCAAATATAGGGCGCCATAGGCGTTATGTCTACAAGATGTTGGCCTTCCCCGGTTGCTCGGGGGAGGCCATTTCGCACGCCGTTGCTATAGTTAACATAACGTAGTTAACATAACATTTTGTCATAAATTACAAAAAAGTGAAATTTCCAGCAAATTCCTTGAAAAATCAGGGGATTTGCACTATATTAAAACAAAGCAAGGTTTACGTTAACCACTTCATAAATCCGCCGCCTGTCTCATAGAATGAAGCGAGGTGAGGCGGATTGATGGGAAATGAACGGATCAAGCGCCCCCTGTCTCCGGTACACTCTCTGCCTCGCCTGCTCCTGCTGGGCCTTTGCTTTTTGGCCGGCATCATTTTTGGACAGGTTTTGGCGGGGCGGGTGCCGGCCGAGACCGGGGCGGAACTGAACAGGTATCTGGAGGACTATGTCCGCCTGGGCGGACAGTCTGGATGGTCTGCTGCCGCGGCGCTGTCCGCGGTGGTGATTTATTTCCGCTACCCGCTGCTGGCGTTTGTGCTGGGCTTTGCCTCCATCGGGGTGGTGGTGCTGCCCTTGGTTACGGTGGCCTATGGGTTCTTTTTGTCCTTCTCCGTGTGCTGCTTCACGGCGGCCTTCGGCGCCGACGGGGTGTTATTGGCTCTGGCAGTGTTCGGCCTCCGGTGCGCGGTGACGGTGCCTTGTTACTTTCTGTTGGCGGTGCCCTCCTGGGGGACCTCTGCGGCTTTGGCGTCCGTGTCCTTTGGGAGAGGACGGCGCTGCGCTCCGGTGACCTATGACCGGGGCTGCTGGCTGCGGCTGGGCCTCAGCGCGGCGGCGCTGCTGGCGGGTGTGTGCGCAGAAATGCTGCTGTCTCCGGCGCTGCTGGGAATGATGCTGGAGCGGATTTTATAGACCAGAGAAAAGGGGGAGAGCGTTCTGGCTGCCGATTATATCGCCGAGTACGGCGCCTATCTGACGGGAGAAAAGCACGCCTCCCAGAATACTGTCAGTTCCTATCTGCGGGATGTGACCCAGTTTTCGGAGTATCTGCGGGACTATCAGGACTGCGACCTGCCTCAGGCGCAGCCGGAGATGGTCCAGAGCTATATGAGCTGGATGCAGGGGCGAGGCAAGTCCGCCGCCTCCATTACCCGCTTTTTGGCCTCAGTCAAATCCTTTTACAATTATCTGGTCACCAGCGGCACCTTAGCGGCCAACCCCGCCAAGGGCATCACCGCTGAACGGGCGGAGCGGAAATACCCGGAGATCCTCACCGCCAAGGAGGTGGAGACCTTCCTGGAGCAGCCCCAGTGCGTGGATGCCAAGGGTTTCCGGGACCATGCCATGCTGGAGCTGCTGTACGCCACCGGCATCCGGGTCAGCGAGCTGATTTCCCTGGATGTGGAGGACCTGAATTTGGCCGCCGGATTCCTTCGCTGCGCAAGCAAGGGCAAGGAGCGGATCATCCCCCTGTACCATACCGCCGTCAAGGCCATCGGAGATTACGTCCGGGACATTCGCCCCCAGCTGATCGCCGACAGCGGCGAGACCGCCCTGTTCGTCAACATGAACGGCGAGCGCATGAGCCGTCAGGGCTTCTGGAAGATCATCAAGCACTATCAGGAGAAGGCCGGGATTCAGAAGGACATCACCCCCCACACCCTGCGCCACTCCTTTGCCGTCCACCTGCTGGAAAACGGCGCGGACCTGCGCTCCATTCAGGAGATGCTGGGCCACGCCGATATCTCCTCCACCCAGATCTACACCCATGTGGTCAAGCGGCAGCTGAAGGACGTGTATCAAAAGGCCCATCCCCGGGCATGAGAAAACAGGCCTCCGCCTATTGCAGGCGGAGGCCTGTTTGCGTTCCGGAGCGACCTGCCGCCGGGGACGTGCTTCCGGCGGGCCCGAATGGGGGGAAAGGGAGGCACCCTTTGCCCCCAAGCACCCGTCGTTACAGGTGTTTTTTGATGGTGTTGATGGCGCCCTTCTCCAGGCGGCTCACCTGGGCCTGGGAGATGCCCACCTCGGCGCTGACCTCCATCTGGGTCTTGCCCTCGTAAAACCGCAGGGAGAGAATCCGCCGCTCCCGGTCGTCCAGCTTTTTCATGGCCTCCTTCAATGCAATCAGATCCGTCCAGTTCTCATCGGTGTTGCGGTTGTCGCTGACCTGGTCCATGACGCAGATGGCGTCGCCGCCGTGGTCATATACCGGCTCGTACAGAGACACCGGGTCCACGATGGCGTCCATGGCGAACACCACCTCCTCCCGGGGGATATCCAGCTCCTTGGCGATCTGCTCCACCGTTGGCTCCCGCTGGTTTTCCGAGAGGAATTTGTCCCGGACCTGGAGGACCCGGTAGGCCGTGTCCCGCATGGACCGGGAGACCCGGATGGCGCTGTTGTCGCGCAGATACCGGCGGATCTCGCCGATAATCATGGGCACGCCGTAGGTGGAAAAGCGCACCGGCTGGTTGATGTCAAAGTTGTCAATGGCCTTGATGAGACCTACACAGCCCACCTGAAACAGGTCGTCGGCGTTCTCGCCCCGGCTGGAAAACCGCTGAATCACCGACAGCACCAGCCGCAGGTTCCCCTCGATCAGCTGTCGCCGGGCCTCCTGGTCGCCCTCTTTTACCCGGCGCAGCAGCGCCATGGTCTCGTCGTTTTTCAGCACCTTGAGCTTTGCGGTGTTGACCCCGGCGATCTCCACTTTTCCCTGCATCAAACGCGGCCTCCTCAGCACCTGAAACTTCATCGGTCAGTATGGGCACCGCCGCCGGTTCCTATACTGGGAGCTTTTGTCGCATTCCGGGACAAGGAGAACGGTACTGGGACGGCCCCGCCGATGCATAGGCTGGGAAAAGGGAAGGGGGTGCGGCCATGCAGTGCAGGATTCGGGACCTCAGGTGCAAGGAGGTCATCAACATCTGCGACGGCTGCCGCCTGGGCTGCGTGTCGGACGTGGAGGTGTGTGTGCCGGAGGGCCGGGTGGCCGCCGTGGTGGTCTACGGCCCCTGCCGCTTCTTCGGCATCTTCGGCCCCCGGGAGGAGTACTACATCCCCTGGGAGTGCATCCAGCGGATCGGGGACGACATCATCCTCATCGACAAGCCCATTCAGCCCCGGCAGCCGCCGCCGGACCGGCGCAGGCGCCGCCGGTACTGAGCGGTGAAATGGAGGCCGGGAGGCGCCGTTCCGCAGAAAAAAGCAGCCGCCGGGGGCGGCTGCTTTTTCCGGTTCCGCCGCTCTTTTTTCCTCTGAGACGGACACTGTCCGGGGCGGAGCGGGGGACAGGCCGGGCATGGCCACCGGAGGACGGAAAAAAGTCTGCCGTTTCCAGGATTTTTTCCGGATTTTTGGGAAAAAATACTTGCATCCGGCCTGCCCTTGTGGTATTATATTTCAGCATTCCGCATAGCCGCGGACTCTCTGTCTGTGCCCCACACGGGTTGGCAGAGGGGAGGAAACGGCTAGAGGTAACAACTAAATCAGATTTGGAGGAACAAAACACTATGGCAAATTCTAGCGTTGTATCCATGAAGGCCCTGCTGGAGGCGGGCGTCCACTTCGGTCACCAGACCCGTCGTTGGAACCCCAAGATGGCTCCCTATATCTACACCGAGCGCAACGGCATCTACATTGTGGACCTGCAGAAGACCGTCCGCAAGCTGGAGGAGGCCTACAACTTCGTCCGTCAGCTGTCTGAGAGCGGTCAGTCCCTGCTGTTCGTGGGCACCAAGAAGCAGGCCCAGGAAGCCATCCGCGAGGAGGCTACCCGCTGCGGTCAGTACTATGTCAACGCTCGTTGGCTGGGCGGCATGATGACCAACTTCAAGACCATGCGCACCCGCGTGGACC
>CATZYY010000150.1 GCA_958426425.1 uncultured Oscillospiraceae bacterium | reverse complement strand
CTTCATTCATGCCAGGCCTTGCAAACCATTTTGCGAAAAACTCTTGACACTACCGTACCATCTAAGCAGGAAGAAAGGACAGGCCCCCATGGGGCTGGAAAGGAAGCTATGAAACACGCTTGGAAATACTCGCGCTTTGCCGCCGCGCTTCTGACGGCGGCGCTGCTGCTGACCTCCGGGGTGCTGGCCAAAGGCGGATTGGTCACGGCCATCGGCGACTATGAGCCCGCCTGGGTGAAGGTGGAGGAATCCACCCCAGAGGATGCCGCCCAGCCCCCCGCGCAGGAAACTGCTCCGGAAGATACCGTCCAGCCATCCGCGGAGACGGCGGAGACGGCGGAGGCGTCTGCCGATGAAGGCGCAGGGGAGGAGAGCGTCAGTGGGGCAGAGGAAACGACAGGTGAAACCGCCCTGCCGGAGGAGACTGCCCCGGAGACCGCTCCTCAGGAGAGCGGACCCTACATTCAGCCTGCCGCCCAGCTGGCGTCGGACTGGCGGCTGCTGCTGGTGAATCCCTGGAATGCTCTGCCGGAGGACTATGCCGTAGAGCTGGTGTCCCTCTCCAACGGGCTGCAGGTGGACCGTCGGATTTATGAGGACCTGGAGGACATGCTCTCCGCCTGCCGGGCGGCGGGCCTGAATCCCATTGTCTGCTCCGCCTACCGAACCGAGGCCACACAGACCCGGCTGTACAACAATAAGATTGCCCGTCTGCGCTCTGCCGGCTGGACAGGGGACGCCCTTTTGACGGAGGCTGCCCGGTGGGTGGCGCCTCCCGGCACCAGCGAACATCAGACGGGCCTGGCCTTGGACATTGTCTCCGCCCGCTATCAGGTGCTGGACAGCGCCCAGGCAAATACGGCGGAACAGCAGTGGCTGATGGCGCACTGCTGGGAGTACGGCTTTATTCTCCGCTACCCGGCTGATAAGACGGAGGTCACCGGCATTGGCTACGAGCCCTGGCACTACCGTTACGTGAGCCGGGAGACGGCGGCCGCCATCCATGAAAGCGGTCTGTGCCTGGAGGAATACCTCCAGACGCTGCCGCCACCCGCGAAGACGGATACGGACACCGTTTTGGAAGACGCCGCGGCACCCGTCCAGCTCCCGGAGACCGTCCCAGTGGAAGTGCCGGAAGCGTCCGCCGCTTCAACACCAGCGGACACGGCAGAGCTCCCCGGAGAGGAATCCGCCCTGGTGAACCTGCCCCAGGAGGAGGGCACCAGTGAAGAATCTCCTGGGGAATCCCAGACATCATAAAAAGTCCAAAAGGGCCGCCCATCCGGGCGGCCCTTCGCTTGTGAAAAGCCCGCGCTTCAGCCGGGCTTTTTCCTTTGTAAAAATCAATTGTTCATTGAGGCGGCAAGACCCCGCGCACGGTGGAGCAAACGTCCACAGTGCTCAGTCCAGCACGCAGATGCTGCCGTCCAGCTTTCCGTTTGCAATGGTGACGACCCCGTAGGTGGGCTGTCTCCAGTCTCCGATGCTGCCGGGATTCAAAAACAGCGTCTTCCCCCGCCAATCCACCAGGGGGCGGTGGGTATGGCCGAAGAGAAACAGGTCCAGATTCTGCTCCTCCGCGGCAAAACCGGCGGCGATCAGGGACTGCTTGACCCCATAGGTATGGCCGTGGCAAAAGAGGATGCGGAAATTGTCCAGACACAGCAGCCGCTCTGCGGGTTCCCCCGAGCGGTAATCGCAGTTGCCCGGCACCTGCTGCAGGGGAATTGTTGGAAAGCGGTTTTGGAGCTTTTCGCCGTCCCGCCAGCAGTCCCCCAGGTGGAGAATCAGATGGGGGTCCGTGCGTTCCACAGCCTGTTCCATAGGGGAGACAGCCCCGTGGGAGTCGGAAAGTACTAAAATCTTCATGAAAATCGATCCTCTCATTGATAGGGACAGTATACGCTGTCCCGGAAAATTTGGCAACGGGGAAAATCTTTTTTGAAAAAAGCCTTGACGGGCGGCAGAGAACGTGCTATCATGCAAATATAGTTAGTTAAAACTAACCCAAGAGACAAAGGACCATGACCAAATAGAGTTCCTGCTTTGATACTTATCTCCTTTTTTCCCCTCAACCGGCCCCCGCGCGGACTGTCTGCCGCGCGGGGGCCTACTCCTGTAAAAAAACTGGAAAGAGGGGGTTGACAGAGTTGGTTAGTCATGGTAAACTACGGAATCGAAAGAGAGTTAGCTCATACTAACCGAAAAATGCTTCCGGGGAGAAACTCTGTGGACAAGGAGGAGGGTTTGATGATGCCGCTGACAATGGCCAGGCCGGGAGAGACGGTCACCATCCGCAGGATTACTGGAAAAGACGACGTCCGACAGCACCTGGCGGAGCTGGGCTTTGTGGTGGACAGCGACGTGACGGTGGTGACGGAGCTGGCCGGAAATCTCATTATCCAGGTGAAGGACTGCCGGGTGGCGCTGGACAGGACCATGGCAGGCCGGATTATGATTTGACAAGGAGGAGAGAACATGAAGACGTTGAAGGATGTAAAAGTGGGGGAGACCGCCGTTGTGGTGAAGCTCCACGGTGAAGGCGCCACCAAGCGGCGCATTATGGACATGGGACTGACCCGGGGTGTGGAGGTCCATGTGCGGAAGGTGGCGCCTTTGGGCGATCCCATGGAGCTCAACGTCCGGGGCTATGAGCTCAGCGTCCGCAAGTCCGACGCCCAGCAGATCGAGGTGCGTTGAGCAAGACCGGTAAAGGAGCTGTACCCACCGGCAGAGGTGAGGCGGAGACAAAAGCGGCGGAGGCCGCTGTTTTTCAGAACAAGAGTTAGCCTAAACTAACAATTTGGAAGGAGATTGCAATGGATATCAAGATCGCACTGGCGGGCAATCCCAACTGCGGCAAAACCACGCTGTTCAATGCCCTGACCGGGTCCAATCAGTATGTGGGCAACTGGCCCGGCGTCACGGTGGAGAAAAAGGAGGGCCGGCTGAAAGGCCACAAAGATGTGGTTATTCAAGATCTGCCGGGCATTTACTCCCTGTCCCCTTACACGCTAGAGGAAGTGGTGGCCCGGAATTATCTGGTAGGTGAAAAACCCGATGTCATCCTCGACATTGTGGACGGCACCAATATCGAGCGAAACCTGTATCTCACCACCCAGCTGATTGAGCTGGGACTGCCGGTGGTGGTTGCCATCAATATGATCGACCTGGTTCGCCGCAATGGAGACCAGATCGATCTGGAGCGGCTGGGCAAGGCATTGGGCTGTCAAGTGGTGGAAATGAGCGCCCTTAAGGGAGAGGGAGGCATGGCCGCTGCTCAGGAGGCTCTGGCCCAGGCCCGATCCCCCAGAACCGGGGAACTGCCCCATGTGTTCACCGGCAGCGTGGAGCACGCCATCGCTCACATCGAGGAGTCCATCCAGGACAAGGTGGATCAGCAGTATCTGCGCTGGTATGCCATCAAGATCTTCGAGCGGGATGAAAAGGTGCTGGAGACCTTGGGCCTGGACCAGGAGCTGCTGTCCCATCTGGAGGAGCACATTGCCGACTGCGAAAGGGAGCTGGACGACGATGCCGAGAGCATCATCACCAATCAGCGCTACGCCTATATCAGCAGCGTGGTGGGCAAGGCGGTGAAGAAAAAGGCGGTCCGTGGCAGTCTTTCCCGCTCCGACAGGATTGACCGGATTGTGACCAACCGCATCCTGGCGCTGCCCATCTTTGCCTGCATCATGTTTTTGATCTACGCTGTCGCCATGGGCGGCTGGGCCATCTCCATCGGCACCCGGGGCACGGACTGGGCCAATGACGTGCTTTTTGGTGAATGGGTCCCCGGCGCTGTGGAAAGTTTGCTGACATCTTTGGGCGTTTCCGGGTGGCTGTACGGCTTGATTCAGGACGGCATTGTGGCCGGCGTGGGCGCGGTGCTGGGCTTCGTGCCTCAGATCCTGGTGCTTTGCTTCCTGCTGGCGATTTTGGAGGATGTGGGGTACATGGCCCGTGTGGCCTTCATCATGGACCGGATTTTCCGCCGTTTCGGCCTCTCCGGCAAGAGCTTCATCCCCATGCTGGTGGCCACCGGCTGCGGTGTGCCCGGCATCATGGCCTCCCGCACCATTGAGCAGGACCGGGACCGGCGCATGACCATCATGACCACCGGCTTCATTCCCTGCGGCGCCAAAATGCCCATCATCGGCCTGTTCGCCGGCGCCGTGTTCGGGAACTCTCCCCTGGTGGCGGTGTCCGCCTTCTTCATCGGCATCGCCGCAGTGGTGATCTCCGGTATCATGCTGAAGAAATTCAGGGCCTTTGCCGGCGAGCCGGCCCCCTTCGTCATGGAGCTGCCCGCCTACCACGCGCCCTCCCCCGGCAATGTGCTGCGGGCCACCTGGGAGCGGGGCTGGAGCTTCATCCGCCGGGCCGGCACCGTCATTCTGATCTCCTCCATCATCCTCTGGTTCCTGATGGGCTACGGGTTTGAAGGCGGCAGCTTCGGCGCCGTGGAGGATATGAACAACTCCCTGCTGGCCTCTGTGGGCAGTGCCATCGCCTGGATCTTCTATCCCTTGGGCTGGGTGGGAGAAAATGCCTGGAAACTGACCTGCGCCACCATTACCGGGCTCATCGCCAAGGAGGAGGTGGTCAACTTCTTCGGCATCGCCTTCAACTATGCCGGCGAGGCCGATCTGATGGAGGACGCCTCCGGGCTCTATCCCGCCATCGCCGCTGCGTTCACCGGATTGAACGCCTATTCCTTCATGATCTTCAATCTCCTGTGCGCCCCCTGCTTCGCCGCCATCGGCGCCATCAAGCGGGAGATGAACAACCGCAAATGGACCTTGGCCGCGATTGGCTATATGTGTGGTTTTGCCTATGTGGTGTCTCTGATCGTCTATCAGATCGGCGGTCTCATCACCGGGGAGGCGCCAATGAGCGTGTTCACCGTGGTAGCAGTGGCCGCATTGGCGGGACTGCTGTACTTGCTGCTGCGCAGAGGCTATCAGGAGGAGGGTGAGATCCATCATTTGTCCTCTGCCTCCGCAGCCGCCTTGAAGTGAGCGAAAATAGGAAAGGAGCGTATCCATGTCCGGAATTTTGGGAACTGTGATCGTTTGCGGTGTTCTGGCGATAGCGGTGGGGCTAGCCGTTCGCTCCATTTGGAAAAGCCACAGGTCCGGCAGACACTGCAGCGGAAACTGCACCGGCTGCAACTGCTGCGGCGGACACAGGGACCAGCCGCGCCGTCCATAAGCCTTTCGCGGCAGGAGGAGACAGTTATGGATTTGACCAGCGCTCATTTGCGGTATTTACTGACCATCTATCAGCTCTCTCAGGCCCAACCGGAGGTTCGCTCCGCCAGCGTAGCGGAGGCTCTGGGTGTGTCTCGACCCTCCGTGGCCCGAATGCTGGCCATCCTTTCAGAAAAGGAGCTGGTCACTAAGGAACACTATGGAAGGATTGCCCTGACGGGCCGGGGGGTTGCATTGGCCCGTCAGCAGATGGAGTATGTCAGATGCCTGGCGTTGCGGTTGTCAGCTTTGGGACTGGACCTGACTGCCCAGGAGGCGGAGGAGGCTGCCTTGGCTTTGGTGGAGGTATTACCCAGCCGATGCCGGGAACTCCTGTTAAAATACCAATGACATCATTGGAAACAGCCATACACCAAATGCAAAGCAAGACCTCGGAGCATTTGCTCCGGGGTCTTGCTACGTTCGGATATCCGCCGCGACTACTTGTAGATGAGATCTGCTGGTCCGGGTTGCTTACTCAGGATTCCTGGGGGAAGGTTAAGGTTCCCTGAAAGCCGTCGGCGCCGGCGCAGAGGATGTCTCCGGCCACCGGCTGCTCCTCACAG
>CATZYY010000149.1 GCA_958426425.1 uncultured Oscillospiraceae bacterium | reverse complement strand
TGGGCATGCGGATGATGGGCGCCATGCTGATCTCCTCCCTGGTGATCTTTCCGGCCCTGACGGCCATGCGGCTGTTCAAGAGTTTTCGGGGCGTCATGATCTGCGCCGGCATCACGGCGGTGGTGTGCTTCTGCGCGGGACTCACCGCCTCCTGGGTCTGGTCCACGCCGGTGGGCGCCTCCGTGGTGGCGGCCAACCTGGCGGTGTTCCTGGTCTCCTGCGGCGCGGCCTTCCTCCGGGCCCGGTGACAGCCGCTCCAGAGCATGCTGACCGCAAACGCTCGCGGGATGCGGGGCCGTTCCCCTTCCTCTGCTGGTTTTCATACGCCGGAAAGTGCCCAACTTCCTCCGGGGAGTTGGGCATTTTGCGGCAGTTTCCCTTTTTCGTCGGGATTTCCCTTATAAATATAGAGGAATCTGAAAGAAAATGCTTGCGCTTTGGTGTGGGCTGTGCTATGATGCATATGTTAGAAGTGTAAGGTATGTGGAGTGGGCCGCAGGTCCGCTCTTTTTCTTGACTTTTTTCGGTTTGTTAAAATCTGCACATCCTACGGAAGAAGGGAGTCCTTCCATGAAAAAAATCACGGAACTGACCGCGGAACTGGCTGCCCCCGCCATTGCTGAACAGGGCTGCACCCTCTGGGACGTGGAGTACGTCAAGGAGGCCGGCACCTGGTATCTGCGCATCCTCCTGGATAAAGAGGGCGGAGTGGACATCCTGGACTGCGAGGCCGTGTCCCGGAAGGTCAGCGACCTGCTGGACGAGGTGGACCCCATTGAGGGCAGCTACACCCTGGAGGTAGGCTCCGCCGGGGCCGAGCGGGTATTGAAGCGGCCCGGTGACTTCCAGCGCTATCTGGAAAGCCCCGTGCTGGTAAAGCTATACCGGAACCTGGAGGGCCGGAAGGAATTTCCCGGCGTGCTGAAGGCCTATGACGAGGCCACCGGCGACGTAACCATCACCTTCGGCAATCAGGAGCTGACCTTCCCCAAAAAGGACATTGCCCTGGTCCGCCTGCGGGTGGAATTTTAAGAACCCTTTCGTCCAAAAAGACGTATATTTTGATAAGCTAAGGAGAATCACCAATGAAAGGCAAAAAGCAGAAGGAACCCGTTGGTTTCAACCCTTCGGAGATCTTTGCCGCTCTGGCTCTGCTGGAGAAGGAGCGTGGCATCCCCCAGTCCTTTATGATGGAGAAGATCATCCAGGCCCTGACCACCGCCTACAAGCGGGACCACACCGACGTGGAGAACGTCATCGTGGATGTGGATGAGGAGCACCAGGACCTGAAGATGTTCGTCCAGAAGAACGTGGTGGACGAGGAGGACTATGTGGACCCCGCCAATGAGATGCCCGTGGAGGAGGCCAAAAAGCTCTCCGCCAAATACGAGATCGGCGACATTGTCAACATCCCTGTGGACACCGTGGAGTTTGGCCGCATCGCCGCCGGCAACGGCAAGCAGGTCATCATCCAGGGCCTGCGGGAGGCCGAGCGGGGCATGGTGTACGACGAGTTCAACTCCAAGCAGCACGAGATTCTCACCGGCGTAGTGACCCGCATCGACCCCCGCACCGGCGGCGTCTCCTTGCGCATCGGCACCGGCAGCGAGTCCACCGAGGCCCTGCTGATGTCCGGCGAGCAGGTTCCCGGTGAGGAGCTCACTGAGGGCATGCACGTCAAGGTCTACGTGGTGGAGGTCCGCCGCAGCACCCGGGGTCCCCAGGTGCTGATCTCCCGGACCCATCCGGGCCTGGTGAAGCGCTTATTCGAGCTGGAGGTGCCGGAGATTTACGACGGCACCGTGGAAGTCAAGTCCATCGCCCGGGAGGCCGGCAGCCGCACCAAGATGGCCGTGTGGTCCAACGACGAGAATGTGGACCCCATCGGCGCCTGCGTGGGCCCCAAGGGTCAGCGGGTCGGCAACATCGTGGAAGAACTCCGGGGCGAAAAGATCGACATCATCAAATGGAGCGAGGATCCCGCTCAGTTCATCGCCGCCGCCCTGGCCCCCGCCGATGTGGTGGACGTGTGGATGGCCGACGAGGGCAAGGCCTGCCGTGTGCTGGTGCCGGACGACCAGCTGTCCCTGGCCATCGGCAAGGAGGGACAGAACGCCCGTCTGGCCGCCCGCCTTACCGGCTACAAAATCGACATCAAGCCCCAGAGCTATCAGGAGGGCGACGAGATCACCGAATCCGCGCCGGAGGCTGCGGCTGAAGCGGCCGATTCGGAGGAATCCTACCAGTAAATCAACCAGAAAGGCGGCCTGACAGATGCCGAAAGTGAAAAAGATTCCCCAGCGGCAGTGCGTGGGCTGCCGGGAAATGAAAGATAAAAAATCCCTGCTGCGGGTGGTGAAGTCCCCGGAGGGGACCGTCTCTCTGGACTTCGGCGGGAAAAAGCCCGGCCGGGGCGCCTATGTGTGCCACAATGTGGAGTGTCTGCGCAGAGCCCGGAAGTCCCGGGCCCTGGAGCGGGCCTTTGAGACGGCCATCCCGGCGGAAGTATACGACGCCATGGAGGCAGAACTGCGAGGTGCCGATGAACAGCCCTGACCGTATTCTCTCCCTGCTGGGGCTGAGCCTTCGGGGCGGGAATCTGGTGGTGGGCGAGGAACCGGTGGACGCCGCCGCCCGGGCCAAGGACGCCCGGCTGCTGCTGCTGGCCGCCGACAGCGCCGACAACACCCGCCGCCGCTGTGAACATATGGCCCTGGCCGGAAATTGCCTCTGGGTCCGCCTGCCCTGCACCAAGGAGCAGATGGGCCGCGCCCTGGGCCGGACCTCCGTGGCATTGGCGGCGGTGACCGACATCGGCCTGGCCTCCGCCCTGGCAAAGCTCCTGGAGGAGCAGGACCCGGTCCAATACGGGGACACCGCGGCGCGCATGGCGGAAAAGGCCCGCCGGGCCGCGGAGCGGAAAGCCGAACAGGCCGCCCACGAGAAAAATCTCCGCCGGGGACGACGAAAGCCCCCGGCTCCCCCGCCGGAACCGGAGCGGTCGGCACCTGCCCCCGCCGGTCCCGACCGCCGTTCTCCCGGTCCACGGCCCGCCCAGCAGCGAACCGCCGGCCGGAAATCTTCCCAAAGCCGGCCCCCCGACCGCCGTGTTGGAGAGGGGCCATCGTCCAGACATGCCGCCTTTGGCGGAGGTCCTGCGAAACGAGAGGGCGCTTCCGCGCCCCAGCGCAATTCCCGTCCCAGCAGGGACAAACGCCCCAAGCCGAAGGGACAGGCGCGCCCCTATGCCAACAGCCACCCGGTAAAAAAGGGCAAGGGCTCCTTCCGTAAGAAGGAGGGCTGACGGGTACGCGCCGCCGCGCCGGCAGCCGTCCGGGGCGGCAGTTGAATTCAAATTTTCCCAGCCCTCGGGTTGGAGCTAAACGAGGTGTTTTGATTGGGTATTGAAAAATACAGAGTGCATGAGGTGGCCAAGGACTTTGGTCTTCCCACCAAAACCATTACGGAGATTCTGACCAAGTACGCTCAGGCCCCCAAGAACCACATGCAGGTTCTCACGGACCACGAGCTGTCTTTGATCTTCGACTATCTGACCCAGCACAATCAGGTGTCCAGCATTCAGGTGATTTTTGCGGACACCTTCAAGGAAAAAGAGAAGGAGAAGCAGCCCGCCGCTGAAAAGCCGGCCGCCGGTGCCCCCGCTCAAAACCAGGGCGGGAACCAGGGCAGCAAGCCCGCGGCAAAGCCCGCAGCCCCCGCTCAGAACAGCGGGAAGTCCCAGGCGGCCCCCGCCCCCCAGGCCGGTCAGCCTGCCCAGCAGCCGGTGCAGCCTCAGCAGCCCGTGTCCCGGGTGCCTCAGAAGAAGATCGTGGACACCCGCAAGGGCGGCGACGTGAACCTGGCCAAGTATGACCAGCGTCTGGAGGACCTGGCCCCTGAGCGTGCCAACCGCATGCAGCAGCGCAGCGGCAAGGAGAAAATCCGCACCAACAACCAGCGCCGGGGCGGCATGACCTTCTCCAACAAGCGCCGCCAGGACGAGGCGGAGAAGATGCGCCGGCTCCAGCTGGAGATTGCCAAGAAGGCCCCCGTCAAGGTCATGATCCCCGATGAGATCAGCGTGGGCGAGCTGGCCAGCCGCATGAAGAAGACAGGCGCCGAGGTGGTCAAGTGCCTGATGAAAAACGGCGTCATGGCCTCCCTCAGTCAGATCATCGACTTCGACACCGCCGCCATCATCGCCGAGGAGATGGGCTGCAAGGTGGAGAAGGAAGTCACCGTCACCATCGAGGAAAAGCTCATCGACGTCCATGAGGATAAGCCGGAAGACCTGGTCCCCCGCGCCCCCGTGGTGGTGGTCATGGGCCATGTCGACCACGGCAAGACCTCCCTGCTGGATACCATCCGCAACACCTCCGTGGCGGCCGGCGAGGCCGGCGGCATCACCCAGCACATCGGCGCCTATCAGGTCCAGGTCAACGGCAAGCCCATCACCTTCCTGGACACCCCGGGCCACGAGGCCTTCACCTCCATGCGTGCCCGGGGCGCCATGATTACCGACATCGCCATTTTGATGGTGGCGGCGGACGACGGCATCATGCCTCAAACCATTGAGTCCATTAACCACGCCAAGGCCGCCAACATCCCCATCATCGTGGCCATCAACAAGATCGATAAAGAGAACGCCAACCCCGACCGGGTGCTCCAGCAGCTGACCGAACACGGCCTGGTGCCCGAGGACTGGGGCGGCGAGACCATCTGCTGCAAGGTGTCCGCCAAGAAGAACATCGGCATTGACAACCTGTTGGAGATGGTGACCCTCACCGCCGAGATGGCGGAGCTGAAGGCCAATCCCAACCGTGCCGGTCAGGGCACCGTCATCGAGGCCCGGCTGGATAAGGGCCGCGGCCCCGTGGCAACGCTTTTGGTCCAGAACGGCACCCTCAAGCAGGGCGATATCATTATCGCCGGCACCGCCGTGGGCCGCATCCGCACCATGCTGGACTACAAGGGCAACCGCCTGACCGAGGCCGGTCCCTCCGTCCCCGTGGAGGTAGCGGGCCTCAGCGAGGCCCCCGAAGCCGGCAGCCCCTTCTTCGCCGTGGCCGACGAGCGCATGGCCCGGGAACTGGTGGAGCAGCGCAAGGCCGAGGCCCGGGCCAAAGCCGCCGCGCCGGTGCAGAAGGTCTCCCTGGAGAACCTGTTCGACCAGATCCAGGCCGGCGAGCGCAAGGAGCTGGCCCTGATTGTCAAGGCCGACGTCCAGGGCAGCGTGGAGGCCGTGAAGGCCTCTTTGGAAAAGCTCAGCAACGACGAGGTCAACGTGAAGGTGATTCACGGCGGCGTGGGCGCCATCAACGAGTCCGACGTCATGCTGGCCGCCTCCTCCAACGCCATCATCGTGGGCTTCAACGTCCGGCCTGACGCCGCCGCCCGCGACGGCGCCATCCGGCAGAACGTGGATATGCGGATGTACCGGGTTATCTACGACTGCATCGACGAGATCACCGCCGCCATGAAGGGCATGCTGGCCCCCAAGTTCCGGGAAGTGGTTCTGGGCCATGCGGAGGTCCGTCAGACCTACCGGGTGTCTTCCGTGGGCACCGTGGCCGGCTGCTATGTCCAGGACGGCAAGATTGTCCGCTCCTGCTCCGTGCGGGTGGTCCGGGACGGCATCGTGATTCACGAGGGCAGCCTTGCCTCTCTGAAGCGCTTCAAAGACGACGCCAAGGAGGTGGCGGAGAACTACGAGTGCGGCATGACCGTGGAGAAGTTCAACGACATCAAGGAAGGCGACATCATCGAGGCCTTCACCATGGAGGAAATTCCCAGATAAGAAAGCGCCTCCCTCCTTCCGCCATGGCTCCGCTCGCCTTCCTGCGCCGCAGCGCGGCGCCCCGCGTCAGCGGGTCC
>CATZYY010000148.1 GCA_958426425.1 uncultured Oscillospiraceae bacterium | reverse complement strand
CGCCCCCAGCGGCACGGCAAAGCTGCTGCTGGAGGCCATGGACCCCGATCACGCCCTGCGGCCGGTGTACGGCCGGGAGGGCAACTGCGGAAAACGGGCCAGCAGCGAGGTGGGCATTCACGCCCTGCGGGGCGGCACCGTGGCCGGGACTCACACGGTCCACTTTTTCGGACCCGACGAGGAGCTGGAATTCACCCACCGGGCTGCCAGCCGCCAGATCTTTGTCAACGGCGCCCTGCACATGGCCCGGCTGCTGCCGGGAAAACCCAACGGGGTCTATGACCTGCAAAAAATCTTGTTTGGAGAGTAACTATGAACGCTCAGGAGATCATCGACTACATTGCCAATTCTGAAAAAAAGACCCCGGTGAAGGTCTATGTCAACACCACCGGCCCTGTGGACTTCGGCTCCGCTCAGGTATTCGGCAGCGCCAACGCTCAGGGCGGCGGCAGCTACGTGGTGTTCGGGGACTGGAGCGAGCTGGGCCCCATTCTGGAGGCCAATGCCGACCGCATCACTGACACCGTGGTGGAAAACGACCGGCGCAACTCCGGCGTGCCCCTGCTGGACCTGAAGGGCGTCCAGGCCCGGATTGAGCCCGGCGCCATCATCCGGGAGAAGGTGGAGATCGGCGAGGGTGCCGTCATCATGATGGGCGCCGTCATCAACATCGGCGCCGTCATCGGCAAGGGCACCATGATCGACATGGGCACGGTCCTGGGGGGCCGGGCCATGGTGGGCGAGCGGTGCCACATCGGCGCCGGCACGGTTCTGGCCGGCGTGGTGGAGCCCGCCTCCGCCACCCCTGTGGTCATTGAGGATGAGGTGGTCATCGGCGCCAACGCCGTGGTCATCGAGGGCGTCCGGGTAGGCAGGGGCGCCGTGGTGGCCGCCGGCGCTGTGGTCATTGAGGATGTGCCCGCCGGTGCCGTGGTGGCCGGCAGCCCCGCCCGCATTGTCAAGATGAAGGACGAGAAGACCCAGGGCAAGACCGCCCTGGTGGACGCCCTGCGCAAGCTGTAACGAAAGGCCAACTCACAGGAGAGGCCCCCCTTCCGGGGCCCTCTCAGCGTGTCGAAAAGACTTTTCGACACGCTGAGCAAGTTTTTTGAACCTTTAAAGGTTCAAAAAACTTATTATTAAAAACGAATGGCCCAGGCCACCATCTCTTGCCGCTTTGCGGCAATTCACCTTGAGGAACCCTTCCTGGGTTCCTCTCGTAACTCTCTTCCTTCCCGTCGCGCAAGTCTTTCCTCTTTTTCGACAGTCTCAGAGGGCCCCCTTCCGGGGCCCTCTTTTTTCACGTCTTTTTCCGCATTCTGGAGCAATTCGTGAGGGGGCGAAAATTTTGCGTGATCTTTTGCCAACCTGTCAAATTTTCAGGCGGAATTTTGGCAGAAAGCGTTTGCGGTTTTCGTTGCGGCCATTGGTAAATTGTGCTATTCTTAATACCAACCATTCAACTGAACATACAGAAGGGGGCCTGAGGATGCTGGTACTGGACTTCATCAACGTGGGCAACGGCGACTCCATTCTGATCCGGGAGATGGAAGGAAAGCGGCAGATCTTCGCCATGCTGGTGGACTGCGGTCACGACTGCCTGGTGCGGGACGACCACCCGCCGCTGGAGGATGACCGCTCACGCCGCATCTACGCCGGGGACTTCCTCCGCAAAAACGGCGTCACCCACCTGGACCTGCTGCTGGTGACCCACTACCACCGGGACCACATCGGCGGCCTGGGCCGGGTGCTGGACGCAGTGACGGTGGACGAGCTGGTGTGCACCTACCTGCCGCCGGAGGGCGCTCCGCCCATAGACCCGGACAGCGACATGACTCTGCCCCGGGCCGCCCGGAATCTGATGCGCTGCGTAGAGATGTACACCGCCGCCCTGCGGACCCACCCGGGCCGCATCCAACGGACCACCGTACTGCCGGGCGACCGGACAGAACACCGGCAGCTGACGGAGAATCTGTCCCTGGACATCCTCTGCGGCGAGCCGGCCCTGTATCCCCGGCAGAAGGAGGTTTACGACGCGGTCTTCCGGGGGGAGCGGAACGGCTACGACCTGATCCACTGGGGCAAATCCATGAACGTATCCAGCCTGCGCCAGCGGCTGTATTACCATGGAAAGGAGATCGTCCTGGGCGGCGACGCCTACGCCCACGTGTGGGAGACCGCCAGTACCAGCCCCTGCGATATTTTAAAGGTGCCCCACCATGCCTCCCTGTCCTCCACCACCCGGAAACTGCTGCACATGCTCAAGCCCCGAACAGCGGTGGTCTGCGTGGCCGCCCATCGTCCCGATGAGCGGCCTCACCCCTACATTGTCTCATTGCTGAAGGAGGAGGTGCCGGAGGTGTATTTCACTGACGCTGTGGAGATTCCCGGCCTGGTGGAGCCTGCCTATCACGAATCTGTCCATCTGGAAGTGGAATGAACCTCATAAGGCCGCCCTCTGGGCGGCCTTTTTTCAAAAACGGATCTGAAATGAAACAGGAGGAGATCACTATGGATACCCTGCGCATCGGCATTGTGGGCCTGGGCCGCCTGGGCCGGGTCCACGCGGAGAACATCGCCTGCAAGATTCCCGGTGCCCAACTGGTAGCCGCCTGCACCACCCGGCCGGAGACCGTGGCCTTTGCCCGGCAGCTGGGCGTCACGGCCCTCTACACGGATTTCAACCAGATGCTCTCGGAGGCGGACATGGACGCCGTGGCCATCATCTCCACCTCCTCGGAGCACTGCTGGCAGATCGCCGCCGCCCTGGATGCTGGGAAGCACGTCTTCTCTGAAAAACCTTTGGGCGTAAATCTGGACCAGTGCCTCCAGGCCCAGGCGGCAGTGGAGCGGCACCCGGAGCTGACGTTCATGCTGGGCTTCATGCGGCGGTACGACCCCTCCTACGCTTACGCCAAGCGGCAGGTGGAGGCGGGCGTCATCGGCACGCCCTATCTGGTGAAAGCCACGGGCCTGGACCCGGAGGCGGTGGTGGAGGACGCCATCCGCTTCTGCAAGAACTCCGGCGGCATCTTCCTGGACGCCGGCATCCACGATATCGACCTGATGCGCTGGTTCCTGGGCAGCGAGGCGGCGGAGGTCTACGCCCTGGGCGCCACCTTCAAGCACCCGGAGTTCCGGCAGGCCGGGGACGACGAGACGGGTCTTGCGGTGTTCAAGTTCCAAAACGGCGCCATGGGCACCATCCACCTGGGCCGCGCCTGCCCCTACGGCTACCACGTGGAGACGGAGATCGTGGGGACCGAGGGGACGCTGCGGATCTCCGCCGTGCCGGAGAAAAATCTTGCCCGGGTCTACGGTCCCGGCGGTGTCCGGGCCGAGTGCGTGGCATCCTTCCCGGAGCGGTTCCGGGAGGCCTACCTGCTGGAGATGCAGGAGTTTGTGGACTGCGTCCGCACCGGGAGAACGCCCGGCACCACCGTCTATGACGGCGTCCGGTCCACCGCCGTGGGCTACGCCACCACCGAGGCCTGGCGCACCGGCCGTCCGGTGCAGATCCATCTGCCCTGAATGCAAAGCAGGCCGCCCTGAAAGGGGCGGCCTGCTAAATACGTTGCGTCTTCCATGAGGCGCCGTGTGGCCCACGGCGCCGGCGCCTATTTTACAGTCCCTTGATAAACCGCTCCATCCGGTCCAGGCCCTCTTTCAGGTCCGCGTCGGAATAGCAGTAGGACAGGCGGGCGTATCCCTCGGTGCCGAAATAGACGCCGGGAATGATGCCCACCAAACTCTCCTTCAGCATCCGCTCACAGAAGGTGACGGAGTCCATGCCAAACTTCCGCAGGTCCACAAACACATAAAAGGCCCCCTGGGGCTCCTGTACAGGAAGACCCATATCCATCAGCCGCTTAAACACATAGTCCCGGCGGCGGCGGAAGGTCTCCACCATGGGCGTGGTATCTGTCTCCAGGGCCTTGAGGCAGGCGGGCTGAATGAAGGCGGGAACGGAGGTGACGGCGTACTGGTGGACCACCTCCATGCGGCCCTTTACCGCCGCGTCCGCCATGACGTAGCCCACCCGCCAGCCGGTCATGGCGTAGGGCTTGGAGAAACTCTGGACCACCACAATCCGGTCCCGCATGTCCGTGTACTCGGCAAAGCTGTGGTAGTCCTCCGTGTAGGTCAGGGTCCGGTACACGTCGTCGCAGATCACGAATACCGGCCGGTCCTTCAACAGGGCGTGGACGGCGCCCAGGGTCTCCCGATTGTACACGCAGCCGGTGGGGTTGTTGGGAGAGGTCAGCACAATGGCCTTGGTCCGGGGCGTCAGAACCGACGCCAGGGCCCCGGCGTCGATCTGGAAGCCGCTGACTTCCGTAGGCAGAAACACCGGCACCGCCCGGCACAGCCGGACAAGGGCCTCGTACAATCCGAAGGCGGGCGTGGGGATGATGACCTCGTCTCCGGGGTTCAGCAGGGTGTGAAAGGCTGTGGAAATGGCCTCCGTGGCCCCCACAGTCACCATGATCTCATCGGGCGCATAGTGCAGGCCATGCTGCTCCGCCTCGAATTTGGAGATGGCCTCCAGCAGATAGGGATACCCGTTACCGGGGGGATAGTGGGTGTCGTCGGCATCCAGAGCGGCCTTGGCGGCCTCCTTGATGGAGTCCGGGGTATTCTGGTCCGGCTCCCCGATGGTTAATGCGCAGGCGCCGGGGGTGGCCCGCACCAGATAGGTAAAGCGGCGGATGCCGGACAGCTGTACGTTCATCACCGCATCGTTCATACTCAGTTCCATGGGTACACGCTCCTTTTTCTCATGGTGTCCAGTATATCCGCCGCCCGGAGGGATGTCAACGTCCCACTCTGGAATTCTCTTCAAAAAAAGGCCGCCCTCCGGGGCGGCCTTTTCTTAAGTTCAGATTTCAGATTAAATCGTTCGCGCCGCTTTCATTCCCGCATGTTCCGGGCTCAAAGACAGCGGCGGTACTCCAGCGGCAAGTCATAGCCGAAGGTCCGCTTGCCGTTCATCTCCATGGACTCAGAGACAATCAGCACCTCCGGGGTGAACCGCTCCCACAGGGTAAATTTCAGCACCGGGGTGAACATGCTCTCGCTGCCGCCTTCCCAGCCGCCGTCCTTTTCTTCATAGAGGGCGGGGGTGAACTTGGCGGAGGGGGTCAGGTCATCGTAGTTCAGACGGCCCAGGCTCTCCGCCCGGAAGGTCTCCTTTGTATAGCCGGCGGGCATGTCGTAGCTGGTCAGCTTCACCCGGCCGTCCGATTCCAGGGTGAACAGGAACAGGTGGGGCATGGGGTTGGTGCGGCCGTTTACAGTATAATCGCTCTCCTCCAGCATAAAGACACCGTCAAAGTTCTCCGGCAGGCCGTCCATGCGGTCGTTGAGGACGGTGTTCACATGGCGGGCCACAGGATAGCCGGTAATTCCCCGAGTTTCCAGGTCGGCCAGCTGGGCGCGGTTATCAAAGGTTCCGGTCAGCAGAGATACGAATTCCTGAAGAGCTCCCATGAATATTCCTTCTTTCTGTCTGTATGATCCGCCCCTCAGGCGGCCATGTCCGCCGTCTGGTCCGGCAAGGTCTCCATGGATGCCTCCGGCAGAGCTGCCTCCTCCTGAGGCAGCGGCAGGGTGATCTCCTCATCGGGCTGGTCCACCCGGTGGACCTGGGCACCGGAGAGGATGCTGCCGGTGCCGGCGGTGTAAGTGATGGTGACCTGGTCTCCCACATTTAGGATTACAGCCAGGGGGCTCTCCGCTGCGCTGACGGCGTAGAAGGTCTCATCGCCCTCCAGACGGAGGAAGTAGTAGGAGTTGCCATCCATAACGGCAGTGCGGATCTCAGCAAGGGTACCGGAGACCTCCTCCTGGTCGCTGGGGGCCACCTCGGTCTCGGTGGCGCTGATAATACCG
>CATZYY010000147.1 GCA_958426425.1 uncultured Oscillospiraceae bacterium | reverse complement strand
TTGGAGCGGTCAATGATCTGGTCAAAATCGTATCGCATGGGAGTGCTCTCCTTTCCGTGGCGGTTGTTCCGATATCACCATCATGGCCGCTCCGGCGCCGTTTGTCAAGCCCCGGTCTTCAGCCACAGGGCCTGGTCCACGGCGTAGGGGTCTGTGTAGGGTTCAAAGGTCAGGCCCTCCATCCCCCGGTACGTGATCTCGGCGTATTCCTCCGGCGCCACGCAGTAGTGGAACCGGAAGCAGTCCTCCGCCGGGTCGTACTCCGACCAGGAGGCGTTGATGCCCCAGTCGTAGAAGTCGGGGAAGCCGTCGGCGCTGTGGGTGCCCAGGTACACCCCGTCGGAACGGCGCTGATAAACACAGGCGGACCGGGCCCCGTCCCCGGCCATGACGTTTGCGATCAGCTCCTCCCTGCCGTCGCCGTCCAGGTCCACGGCGTACTCCTCCAGCTCCCCCCAGTTGCAGCTGCGGGCGATGGGGGTCCAGACGCCGTCCACGGCGGCGTAGTAGGTGCGGCTGCGGTAGCCGTAGGATGCGTAGTGGGTCTCCGCCACGCCGTCATAGCCTAAGACGTCCGTAAAAGGCTCCGCCCGGGCCGCGGCGGCGGTCGCCGTATCGGCGGCAGGCAGGAAGGCCAAAAAATCCGCCAGGGCCTCCGCTGAGGCGCCCAGGTCATCCAATCGGGTGTCCGGGCCCATAAACTCCATCAGGTAGTTGTCGGTCCGGGTCCGGTCCAACATCAGGTTCCACTGCCCGGCGGCGTCGGTCCACCGCACCGCCGGCAGCACCGGCTCCAGGGCCAGCAGCAAAATGCCGTACTTTTCCAGCAGGCTCCGCTGGGTCTGCCAGTCCCCGTCGGTCAGCATCAACCCGGAGACGGTGCCCCGGAGGGCGCCGTCGGACGTCTGCTCCAGGGTGCAGCCGGTCCACCGCCCCGTGCCCAGGCTGCCGGAGGCAAGGAGCTCCTCCGCCAAGGCTGCGGCAGTGGCCGTCCGGGCCTTCTCCAGCAGCGCCGCGGCGGCGGCCACCGCCGTCCGACTGGAGCTGCCCCAGCTCTCCAGCCACCCCAGAAGCTCCGCCAGGGCGGCGGGGGACGCGCCCATGGCCTTGACGCCGCCGGTAAAGCCCGCCGTGGTCAGCAGGGCATCGGCCTCCGCCTCCGTCAGCTGCCCGGACACGCCCTCGCCGCTGACCGGCGCCCACGTCCAGTCCACCTGTGTCAGCTCCCGCCGCATGGCCAGCAGCACCACCGCCTTTTTCTCCATGGCCCGCTGGACCTCCTGGGCGGTGGGGTCCGGGTCTTCAAAGCGGAAGGACAGGGTGTGCTCGTCGGTCCGGGTGATGGTGCGGCGGCTGACGGGGACCCAGGCGGGTTCGCCGTCCACGCCGGGGATGCCCTCATTGAGCAGCAGATTCTCCAGCTCTGTGCCGCTTCCCTCCCGGGCCGCCCACAGCCGCTGGGCCAAGGTGTCCGTGGCGGAGAGGCTGGGCAGACCCTCCGCCCAGAGATCGTCCACCAGGGCCTGGACGCCCGCCAGGGTCCGCCCCAGGGCGTGGATGTCCCGGTAACCCAACTCTTGGGCCATCTCGTCCAAGTCGTTGGGGCCGCCTCGGCTGTACGGGGTGAACCAGGCCTTTCCGCCGCCCCGCATATAGCCGTACATCACCTGGTCCACGTCCCCCACCAGGGCCGGGACCACCAGGCCGGCGGTGGTCATGGCGTCAGCAAAGGCCGCGCTGTCCGCCGGGGCCTTACAGTATACCCGCAGGGTGCCCAGGCCCTTCCCGCTGCCGATGGGGTCGATGCCCATCTCCAACGTGCAATTCTCCAGGTCCGGCACCCCCAATGTCTCCAGAATGGTCCGGACGCCGGAGAGGTCCTGGTGCAGCGTCTCCCCCAGGGGCAGGGTGGGCAGGTCCCCCTCCAGGGCCCGGTCCAGCCGCAGTCCGTACAGCACGGCGGGCAGGTCCATGGAACCGCCCTCCACCCGCAAGCTCAGCTCCAGCCAGGAGGACTGCCGGGACACCGCCAGCCGCAGCACCACCGCCACGGGGTACTGCCGCAGCAAGGCCGCCGGCTCCTCCCGGTTCAATTCGCCGCACTCCAGGGGCGGCGTCCCCTCTCCGGGGGCATAGGCCGCCGCCACGGCGGCGCTGCCGCCCAGGTTCAATTCCGTCTCGCCCCGGAGATAGGACCACTCTGTAAGCCGGGCGCTGTCCGCCGCCTCCGGCATCAGGGTGGAAAAGGTGGCGGAGGAAAACCGCAGACCGGTCTCGCCGTCCTCCCGGAAGATCTCCAGAGGGAAGATGCCCTGGGGCTTTGTGACGCCCTCCCCATCGGCGGCCATGCCGTCCATAACCATGCAGGAGCGGTCCTCCAGCTGCCCGTAGCGGTAGACCTCCCGATAGAAGACGAAGGAGTGGGTATCCTCGGGGAAGCGGTACTCCAGGGACCACAGCCCGCCTTCTCCCTCCACGCCCCAGACATGGCCGCTGTCCGGCCGCGCCGACGGGTTGCCGATGCAGGCCATCACCACCAGCAGCACCGCCGCAGCGGCCAAAAAGGCGATGCGGGGGCTCTCCTTCTTCCAATTCAGCACGTTTTTGACCCGCCGGGCGGCGTCGTGCTCCCCAAAGGCCAGGGCCGCCGGCACCCGCCGGGCCAGGGCGAAGGAGACCAGAGCTTCGCTGTACCCGGTTTTCGTCTGATCTCCCAGTGTGGAGAGCACCGCCTCGTCGCAGCTCATTTCCATGTCCCGGCAGAACAGCACCCAGCAAAGCCACACCGCCGGATTCCACCAGTACGCCGCCAGGATGCACCACCCCAGCAGCTTCCACCAGGGGTCCAAGCGGCGGATGTGGTGGCGCTCATGGACCAGGACGCAGGTCCGCTCCGTGCCGGTCAGGCCCGGGGGCAGGTAGATCCTTGGCCGGAGAAAGCCCAGGACGAAGGGGGTGGGCACATTCTCCGACTCCCACACCTCGCCGCCCCGCCACACGGCGCCGGCCAATCGCTTGCGCAGCCGCACCAGGCTGACCATGCCCACCGCCAGCACCGCCATGACCCCCAGCAGCCACATCACCGCCCCGATCTGGGGCAGCAGCGATTTCCAGTCCATGCCCATGGGTTCGGAGAGCAGGGGGATCGCCGTCTCCCCCATCGGAACCGTGGGAACGGTGCCGCCCGTCCCGGCGGGAGTGGTGACAGACGGCGCCGCCGGGTACAATGCCGCCGCCACCGGCGGCAGTCCGTCCACCATGCCGGTGCCCACGGCGCCGGTGCTCTCCGCCAAATCGTAGAGCCCCGGCAGCTGGAAAATGCTCCACAGCCGCTCAAAGCTGACAGGGCACACCAGCCGGAACCCCACCGCCATCCACAGTGCGTAGCTGTACTTCCGGGGGGCCCGACGCAGAACCAGCCGCATCAGCAGCACCACGGCCATGACCGGCAGGGCCGTCAGAGCCATGGAGAGAAGCCGGGAAAACAGGACCGTCAAAAGCGCCATGGTCACCCCTCCTTATATTGGTCGATGAGGCGCTTCAAGTCCTCCGCCTCCGTCTCCGTCAGCTTCCGCCCGCCCATGAAGGCGGCGAGAAACCCCGGCAATGACCCTCCGAAGGTCCGCTCCACAAAGCCCTCCGCCGCGTGGTGGTCCACGGCCTCCCGGGGCACCGCCGAGCGGACGGTGCTGGATTCGTTGCGCAGAATCCCTTTTTCACACAGCTTCTTCAAAACGGTATAGGTGGTGGACTTCTTCCACTCCAGCTTCTCCCGGCACAGCTCCACCAGCTGCCCGGAGCCCACCGGCTCCGCCTCCCAAACCACCTGCAAAAAACGGTATTCGCTGCCGCTGAGATGATACCGCTCCATAAGGCCCCCTCCTTTGGTCTATTTTTATCGACCTTCTGTATTCAGTCTATAATAATAGACCTCTTTTGTCAAGAAAAAACCGAGCCGCCATTCGGCGGCCCGGCCAGCGTGTCGAAAAAGCCTTTTCGACACGCTGCGCAAGTTTTTTGAACCTTTAAAAGGTTCAAAAAACTTATGATTGAAAACGAAAGGAACCCTTCCTGGGTTCCTCTCGTAACTCTCTTCCTTCCCGTCGCGCAAGTCTTTCCTCTTTTTCGACAACCTCACCGGGCCGCCATTCGGCGGCCCGGCTGAATGAGTGGGGAAAATGGAAATTTACAGCGCCGGATACAGGTCCAGCAGATTCAAAACGGCGCTCTGAGACAGGTAGGTGACGCCGTCTTCGATCACGCAGGTGCCGCCCGCCTCGTAGGCAGTGCCGTCGGATTCATAGCCGTACACGGCGCCGCCGGGCATGGCAGTCAGCAGGGCGTCGGCGGTCCAGCCCTCGGGGGCCAGCGTCTCGCTGTAAGACACCACAGCGCCCTTATCGGCATCCCAGTGGACCTTCATGCCCAGGGCCTCGGCCACAGCCCGGATGGGCAGCAGCGTCTCGCCTTCAGCGGTGACCTTGGCCTTCTGACTAAGCGCGGCGCCGTTCAGAGTCACGGTGCCGTCCTCAAAGAAATTCACATAGCCCCTGTATTCGTATGGGAACACCAGCACCTTGGCGGGGGCGCCATCGCTGTCGGACCAGACCAGAATCCGGGTGCCGGGGATCAGGTCCTCCAGCCGGACGATGTTCTTGGTGAGATAGGGCAGCAGCGTGGCCTGGTCGGTGATCTTCAGCACCTTGCCGCCGGCGGCGGTGACCTCGGTATAAGTCAGGGCCGGAGGGGGCTCGATGGCGGGCATAGCCTGAGGCGCCACGGACACGATCTCATAAAACTGGGGCACAGCGTAGTCAGCGGGAATGTTGGTGAGGATCAGCAATGCCGTGGCCTGAGGCGGCAGGCTCATGGTCATGGCGGGCCCCACCCAGGCGTAGATGGCGTCGCCGTCCTCCAGCGTGTCGATGTCCACCGGGTCACCGGAGACGGCGTCCAGGCAGAGGATGGCCTCCCCGTGGAGGATCACCTCGCTGAGGCCATCGCTGTCGTTCTTCACCAGCAGTCCGCCGCCCTCCAGGCGGGTAACGGTACCCCAGACGGCCACAGGGCCCAATCGGTCGGCCGCCGGATCGCGCTCCGTCTCAGCCGCCAGGGCCGGTACGCATAGCAGCGCCGCACACAGCAGCAGGGACAGTCCGCGCAAGATTCGTTTCATCATGTCGATCATCCTTTCCCATGGTTGGGTGGAGCTTGGCTCCCTTTGCCCATACAGACGGAAACGGCGCGGAAAAAGTTCCCGGCGGCAGGAAAATTTTTTGCGGCGGCATCCTCTTTCCCGCGGCGCAAGGCGCAAAAACGCCCCCGCCCGGTCCGGGCGGGGGCTGGATACTCAGTTCTTCTTGCCGTGGAGGGCCTTCATGCGCTTTTCGTGGTCCAGGATGGCCTTGCGCATCCGCAGGCTCTTGGGGGTGACCTCCAGCAGCTCGTCGTCGGCCAGGAACTCCAGGCACTGCTCCAGGCTCATCTGCTTGGGAGGCACCAGCCGCAGCGCCTCGTCGGAGCCGGAGGCCCGCATGTTGGTCAGCTGCTTCTTCTTGCAGATGTTGACGGTGATATCCTCGCTGCGGGGGCTGACGCCGATGACCATGCCGCCGTAGACCGGCACGCCGGCGCCGATAAACAGCGTGCCCCGCTCCTGGGCGTTATAGAGGCCGTAGGTGATGGATTCGCCGGTCTCGAAGGAAATCATGGAACCGGTGCCCCGGCGGGAGATATCTCCCTTGTAGGGGGCGTAGCTGTCGAACACGGAGGCCATGATGCCCTCGCCCTTGGTGTCAGTCATGAAGTCGCTGCGGTAGCCGAACAGGCCCCGGGCGGGGATCAGGAACTCGATCTTCATCCGGTCGCCCACAGGGGTCATCTCCACCAGGTCCGCCTTCCGGCTGCCCAGCTTTTCGATGACGGCGCCCACGCAGTCGCCGGGCACGTCCACCACCAGCCGCTCGATGGGCTCGCACT
>CATZYY010000146.1 GCA_958426425.1 uncultured Oscillospiraceae bacterium | reverse complement strand
TCCGCAAGGTCCCCAGGGTCCGCAAGGTCCCCAGGGTCCGCAAGGTCCCCAGGGTGAACCCGGCACGGGAGAGCCCAATGAGTATGCCTCTTTCTCCACTTTCATGCAGCAGTTTGCCAGCGGCAGTCCCATTGCTTTTAAAACCGCGGTAACAGACCCCACTGGTCACATCACCCAGACCAGCAGCACCCAGGTGACCTTGTCACCGGGGACTTATCTGGTCAATTACAATGTTGAGGCCGTGCTGAATACCGCCGGCTATCTGCAGGTGACTCCCGCTTATAGCGGACAGGGACAACTGCAGTATGGCGTCTATAGTCGTACGGCCGACAACAGTGTTACCGTTTCCGGCTCCAGTTCCTTCATCATTGCGGTGCCGTCGGCCACCACTTTAAGTCTTAATATTAACAGTGATACGACTATGCGGGATGGCACCATGACTATGGTGATCCTGGGTCTGAAGGCTGTCGAGGACAGCTAACTGAATTCCTAAAAACAACGCGGGGACCGCAGCAGCGGTCCCCGCGTTGTTCCTTACTCTCAGCCCAAGGCCACATCCAATACCATCATTACCAGAAAACCCACTACAAAACCGCAGGTGCCGGCTCGGCTATGGGCCTGGGGAACCAGCTCCTCCACCACTACGTACAACATGGCTCCGGCGGCAAAGCTCAGAAGCCACGGCATCAGGGCATTGACTCCTGACGCCGCCAGCACCACCAGCACGCCGAAAATGGGCTCCACAATGCCGGAGAGCGTACCTCCCAGGAAGGCCCTGCCCCGGGACCAGCCCCCCTGCCGCAGCGGCAGGGCAATGGCGGCGCCCTCCGGAAAATTCTGGATTCCAATGCCCAGAGCCAGGGCCGCGGCGCCGGCAAAGCCCTCTCCGCCGCCTGCCAGGGCGAAAGCCAGACCCACCGCCATGCCCTCGGGTACGTTGTGCAGGGTAATGGCGGTGGCCAGCAGGGTGGTCTGCCGCCAGGAGGCCCCCCGGTCCGCCCGGTCCCGCCGGAGCTTGGGCAGCAGGGCGTCCAGGGCCGCCAGAAACCCTACCCCCATCAGCATACCACCGGCGGCAGGCAGCCAGACCGGCAGCGGTCCTCCCGCCGCCCGGTCGATGGACGGCAGCAGCAGGCTCCACACAGAGGCCGCCGTCATAACCCCGGCGGCAAAGCCCAGCAGCGTCCGCTGGGACCGGGGATGGGGCTCCCCGGAGAAGAAAAACACCAGCGCGGCCCCCAGAGTGGTCATCAGGAAGGTAAACCCGGTGCCCAGGGCCGCCCAGCAAAGTGATTGCAGCATGTACATCAACGCCTTTCCGGAACTGGGCGGAGACCCGCCCGTACGCCAGTATAGGCGGCTGCGCCCCGTCCGGTGACAGTCTGCGGCAGGCAAGACCGTGTTGCTCCTTGCAATTCCAGCAGGGGTATGGTACACTGTAAATGACCAGACAAAGACTCATATAAGTTCGCTGATCGTGGCGCGAACGTCTCTACGAAGCCGCCCAAGGCTTCTCTATGAGTGTCTGCCGACGGGGGCTTTTCCCTGATTCGGCGGGCGCTTTTTTTGCTGTGTCCAGAAAATAAAAAGGAGATGGACTCATGAGCTTGACAATTTTGAAAGGCACCATTGTCTCCGCTCCGGCCCTGGGCCGTCTGGAGATTACGGAGGGCGGCTATCTGGTGGCGGAGGACGGCGTGATCCGGGGGGTATTTTCAGCCCTGCCGGAGCAGTACGCCGGGGCGGCCGTAGAGGACCACGGGTCCGACCTGATTCTCCAGTCCTTTGCGGACCTGCATCTCCACGCCCCTCAGTATCCCATGCGGGGCATGGGCATGGACCTGCCGCTGCTGGACTGGCTGAATACCTACGCCTTCCCCACCGAGGCCCGGTTCGCGGACACGGACTACGCCCGTGCCGTCTACCGGCAGCTGGCGGCGGAGCTGATCGAAAACGGCACCACCCGGGTATGCATGTTCTCCTCCCTGCACACCGACGCCACGCTGATTTTGATGGAGGAGCTGGAGAGAGCCGGCGTCACCGGCTATGTGGGCAAGGTGAACATGGACCGCAACAGCCTGCCCGGCGTGCTGGAGGAGACCACGGAGCAGTCCATGGCGGAAACCCTGCGCTGGCTGGAGGCCTGCGGGGACTTCCGTCTGGTAAAACCCATGCTGACGCCCCGGTTCACCCCCTCCTGTACCGACCAGCTGATGGCGTTTCTGGGTAAACTCTCGGCGGAGCGGGGCCTGCCGGTCCAGTCCCATCTGTCGGAAAATCAGGCGGAGGTGGACTGGGTCCGGCAGCTGTACCCGGACTGCACGCAGTACTGGGAGACTTACGCCAAGTACGGCCTCTGGAACAACCGCACCCTGATGGCCCACTGCGTCTGGTCCGACCAGCGGGAGCGGGCCGCCATGAAGGAGGCCGGGGTCACCGTGGTCCACTGCGCCGACTCCAATCAGAATCTCTGCTCCGGCGTGGCGCCGGTGCGGGTCATGCTGCGGGAGGGGCTGAACGTGGCTCTTGGCAGCGACGTGGCCGGCGGAGACCACCTGTCTATGTTCGACGTGGCAGCCGCCTCCATCCGGGCTTCCAAGGCCCGGCGCATTCTGGACGGCTGGCAGACGGACTTTCTCACCGTGGCGGAGAGCTGGTACCTGGCCACCTCCGCCGGAGCCGCCTATTTTGGGCAAACTCCCGGCTTCGCCCCGGGCAATTTCCTCCACGCCCTGGTGCTGCGGGACGATCGGCTGCCCCAGCCCCATCCCCTGACGGCGGCGGAGCGGCTGGAGCGGGCGGTGTACCTGCGGCAAAAGGACGCCGTTCGGGCGGTGTGGAGCGCCGGAAGGAAGGTCTTTTCCAGAGAATAAGCAAAAAGCCGAGGCGGATGATCCGCCTCGGCTCAGCGTATTAAAAAAGTCTTTTCAACACGCTGAGCAAGTTTTGTGAACCTTAAACGGTCCAAAAAACTTATGATTGAAAACGAAAGGAACCCTTCCTGGGTTCCTCTCGTAACTCTCTTCCTTCCCGTCGCGCAAGGTTTCCTTTTTTCCCACAGTCTCAACCGAGGCGGATCATCCGCCTCGGTCTTTTTTATTGAATCTCCTGATCCAGCTGGGCGAACTCCTGACCGGAGAAAAATTCCTCCAGGGTCATGTCCAGTCCGTCACAGAGCATTTTAATGGTCACGATACCGGGGTTTTTGCTGTTGCCGTACAGGATGCTCTTCACTGTGGAGGGCGGCACGGCGGATTCTGTGGCCAGCTTATGAATCGTCCAGCCCCGCTGCCCGCACAGAGCCACCAAACGGTTGGCAACCGCCGTTCTGGTGTCCATGTCCCCACCTCTTTCCAAAAGTCTTTTCTTTACTGTACCGAAAAGGCTTGTTTGGAATGGACGATATATGATACAATAGTTTATATATCGTCCATATGAGGTGATTTAATGCAGAGCGAACAGGAATTTTATCGGTGCCTGACCTCCGACGCCGCCACCCGGGCCCTCCGGCGCATCCAGGAGATCGTCTGTGACGAGACCCTGTCCGACCAGGCGTGCTTTGGAAAAATCGAGGCCATTGTCTCCCTGCTGGAGGACCTGGGCCTCTCCTGCGGCGGCCGGCACGACTTTGGATAAAACGCGCCGGGCAGCTCCTTTGGGAGCTGCCCGGCGTCAGCTTTTTCTCAAAACAGGTGCACGACCCCTATGGTCAGTGCCGTGATAATAGCGCCGGCAATCACCACGCCCAGAAAGATAGCGGGTACCGCGTGGCGCATCCGGATATCCAGCAGAGCCGCCACCAGCGCGCCGGTCCAGGCGCCGGTGCCCGGCAGAGGAATCGCCACCAGAATCACCAGCCCCGGCAGGCGGTATTTCCGCACTACCCGGCCCTTCAGGTGGGCCCGGCGCTCCAGCGCCGCGATTTTCGTGCCCAGCAGCGCCGTATTCCGCAGCCAGGCGAAGATCCGGCGGATCAGCAGCAAAATGAAGGGCACCGGCACCATATTTCCGGCAATGGCGGCAGCGCAGGCTGCGGCGGGCGGTAATCCCGCCGCCACCCCCACGGGGATAGCGCCCCGCAGCTCCAGCACCGGCACCATGGCGGTGAAAAAGGTCAGCAGCAATTCGTGAAACATGGTTTCAACCGGCATCCGGGCATCCTCCAGGCGTTTGTAGTATCCGAAAGCAGGTTGTCTCTGCTCCGAATCGGCGTATGGTTTAGTTTACTCCAAATTCAACCGTCTTTTCAAGAAATAAGTTGTTAAGAAGTAAAAGATGGCACCGTAAGCAGCCGTGAGAACAATCAGTATGGCCATGGTCAGGTGTACGGCGGCCATGGCGGTAAAATGGATGTCCAGGGTGGACAAAAACTCCATCAGAGGAGACTCCCCCAGCGTCACCAGCAGCACCGTCCCCACCACTTGGCTGACAAACTGGAAGCCAAAGTAGAAGGCCACCGACAGAAGCATTTTGTGATTGGAAAAGCTGTGGCCCACGGCCATGGCGGCGTAGAACTGCAAGGCAAAGGCCACGCAGCCCACGAAGCACAGCACAATCAGTTCCAGGAAAAAGGCCGTGCCGTTGAGGGCATAATAGGCGGTCATAGCCTCCAGCACCTGGCCGAGCCCTCGGAAGAAGGCGCTGACAAAACCAACCTCATAAGCCGCCACCAGGAAGGAGAGGATCACTACCACGCCGGTGGCAATGTACCACACAGCAGAGACAATCAGTTTGCTCCACACCTGCTGGTGGACCGAGGCCGGCAGGGTAAACATGATATAGCCCTCGTCCCGCAGAAGGTTGCGGTAGAACCGCTGCAGCATCAGGGCAAAGCTCATGAAGCACACGCCGATGATGGCCACCACAAACGCCATCACCACCAGCGCGCCCAGGATGTTCAGCAGTTTGCTGTCTGCCCGGTCCATAACCCGGGCGGAGAAGTTGGCGCCGATAGCGGTGACCAGCAGGATGAGATACAATGGACCCATGATCCGGGCCGTGGCACGAAACTCGTGCTTCAACAGTTTCCTCAGCATTTGAACACCTCCCGGAACAGCGCATCCACACTCATGCCCTTCTCCTCCCGGATCTGGTCCACAGAGGACTGGAGCATCACGTGGCCCTGGTTGATGAACACCACCTCATCCAGAACCTTTTCCACATCGGCGATCAGATGGGTGGAGATCACCACCGCCGCCTCGGGGTTGTAGTTACCGATGATGGTGGAGAGAATATAGTCCCGGGTGGCCGGGTCCACGCCGCCGATGGGCTCATCCAGCAGATACAGCTTCGCCGCACGGCTCATGACCATGATGAGCTGCACCTTCTCCCGGTTGCCCTTGGACATCTGCTTGATCCGCTGGGGCAGGCGGATGTTCAGATGCTGGAGCATCTCCTCCGCCGCCTTCCGGTTGAAGTCCCGATAAAAGTCGCCGTAGAAGTCCAGCAGCTGCTTCACGGACATCCAGGTGGGGATGCAGGTCCGCTCCGGCAGGTAGCTGACACAGGCGTGGCTCTCCTTCCCGGGGACCATATCGCACACCAGCACCTCCCCCTCGCTGGGGGTCAGCAGGCCGTTGGCCAGCTTGATGAGGGTGGTCTTGCCGCTGCCGTTGGGACCCAGCAGGCCCACGATCCGGCCCGGCTCGATGGTCAGATTCACATGGGTCAGCGCCGGGGCGCTGCCGTAGTGCTTCGTCAGATCTTTACACTCCAGAACTGCCATTGTCTTCTCCTCCCTTGCTCTCTTCCTGTCGCAGCAGCGTCAGGATCTCCTCCCGGTCATAGCCCAGATGGGTCATGGCCTCCAGGAACGCCTGGATGTGGCGTTCCGCCAAACTTCTCTTTGCCGATGCGATCATGGCCTGATCCTCCGTTACAAATCTACCCGTGGTCCGCTGGCTGTAGACCAGCCCGTCCCGCTCCAGCTCCGTCAGAGCCCGCTGCGTGGTGTTGGGGTTCACCCCGGCCTCTGTGGCCAGGTCCCGCACGGAGGGCAGCCG
>CATZYY010000145.1 GCA_958426425.1 uncultured Oscillospiraceae bacterium | reverse complement strand
CTTCGGCTGCCTGGGCTTCGGCTCCTGCGTGAAGGCCTGCCAGTTCGGCGCCATGAGCATCGGCCCCAACGGCACCGCCGTGGTGGACCCCGACAAGTGCACCGACTGCATGGCCTGCGCCGCTGCCTGCCCCCGTCACCTGATTGTGGAGGTCCCCGCTTCCAAGAAGGTCCACGTGGCCTGCGCCAACCAGGATAAGGGTAAGGCCGCCATGAGCGTGTGTTCCAGCTCCTGCATCGGCTGCGGCCTGTGCCAGAAGGAGTGTAAGAAGGATGCTATCCATGTGGTGAACGGTGTGGCCGTCATCGATTACGACAAGTGCATCGGCTGCAAGCTGTGCACCAAGGTCTGCCCCAGAGACGCGATCCTGCCCATCGCCACTGCCGAGGAGAAGGAGAAGTACAAGGCCATCAAGAAGGCCCAGGCCGAAAAGGCCAAGGCCGCGGCGGAAGCTGCCAAGGCCGAGACTGCTGCCGCTCCCCAGTAAAGCACACCTTTCAAAGCCCCCGGACTGCGGTCCGGGGGCTTTCCTGCGGCCTGGGTCCACACCACTGAAAACTTTTCACAGTCAGGGCTTGCATTTTCAGCCCGAAGGCATATAATGAGACCTAACAGGCAGAGTAGGAGCGCACGTGTGAATCCAGTGCCGGAAAAACGGGGAGTTGTTTTCCGGACGAAAGGGCGCCGACCCGCAGTGTGCGTTCCGCATCCCGCTGCCGCATATGGGAGCGAAAAAGACCCTTCCTCTGTGCGGCATTTCCGGTTACGGACTGCCAAATCACACAGAAGGAAGGATTTATTATGTCAAAAAACGCTCGCACAGTTCTTAGAATCTGCATGACAGGTATGCTGGCCGCATTGTATCTGGGGCTGAATCTGGTGGGGTTCCGGGCTTGGAGCTTCCACGTCACCTTTGCCTCATTGCCCGTGGTGGTGGGGGCGCTGCTGTTTGGCCCTGTGGAGGGAATGCTGATCGCCTTTATCGGGGAGTTTTTCAATCAGCTGCTGTCCTACGGCGTCACCCCCACCACGGCGCTGTGGCTGATTCCTCCGGCGGTGCGGGGCTTGGTGTTGGGTAGTGTGGCCCTGGCCATGAGAAAGGGCCCCAAACGGCTCGATGAGCGGCCGGTGCTGTGCTATGTGATCTGCATGGCCGCGGCACTGTGCACCACGGCGGTAAATACCCTGGTGATGTATCTGGACAGCGTCATTATGGGCTATTACAGCTTTGCCTACGTGTTCGGCTCCGCCGTTATCCGCATCGGCTCCGGCATTTTGACCGCCGTGGTGGTGGCTACGGTGGCGGTGCCGTTGGTGCGGGTGCTGCGGCGGCAGGGGCTGGTAAATAAGTTCCAATAACCGGCGGAAATTCCGTCGGCAGACAGAGGAGGGACCGTCTATGACCGGACAGGAGGCCGTGGCCTATATCGACAGTTTCCAATGGCAGCGCCACGCGCCGGGGCTGGATCGGATTCGTACGCTGCTCCATGCGCTGGGGGACCCCCAGAAGGGGATGAAATTTGTCCATGTGGCCGGCACCAACGGCAAGGGCAGCACCTGTGCCATGGTGGCGTCCATTTTGGAGGCCGCCGGATATCGGGTGGGATTGAACACCTCCCCCTATCTGGAGGATTTCCGGGAGCGCATTCAAATCAACGGACAGATGATTTCGGAGGAGGCCTTGGGCGCCCTGGTGGAGGAGATCCGCCCCGCCGCCGAAGCCATGGAGGACCATCCCACGGAATTCGAGCTGATTACCGCCATCGCCCTGCTGTACTTTCGGCGGGAGGGCTGTGATATTGCGGTGCTGGAGGTGGGCCTGGGCGGGGCCCTGGACGCCTCCAACGTCATCGATACCCCGGAGGCGGCGGTGCTGGCGGCCATGGGCCTGGACCACACGGCAGTGCTGGGGCCCACTATGGCGGATATCGCCGCCGCCAAGGCCGGTATCATCAAGCCCGGCGGCACGGTAGTGAGCCTGGGCGGCTGCCCGGAGGCCGACGAGGTGTTCCGCCGGGTGTGCCGGGAACAGGGTGCCCACCTGACCGAGGCGGATATCTCCCGCCTGGGGGAAAGCCGGATCACCCTGGTGGGGACGGATTTTCAGCTATCCCCTTACGGTAGGCTGCATCTGGGCCTGATCGGCCGGTATCAGCTGCGCAACGCCCTGCTGGCGGTGACGGCGGCGGAAGCCCTGCGGGAGAAGGGCTGGGCCATTGACGGGGACGTGATCCGAGCGGGTTTGGCCGCCGCCAGGTGGCCGGGCCGCATGGAGGTGGTCCATACCGAGCCGGTCATCTTGCTGGAGGGGGCCCACAATCCCCAGGGGGCCCAGGCCGCAGCGGAGACGCTGCGGACATTGTTCCAGGACCGGAAGATCGTGCTGCTGCTGGGGATGCTGGCGGATAAGGACGTGGCTGGTGTGCTGTCGGCGGTGACCCCTCTGGCGGAGGCGGCGGTCACCGTGGCGCCGCCCAGTCCCCGGGCCCTGTCGGCGGAGGCTCTGCGCCAGCTGCTGCCCCACACTCTGCCCAGCCGGGCCTGTCATACGATGGAGGAGGCGGTCCGGACAGCCGCGGCCGCGGCCGGGCCGCAGGGGGCGGTGTGCGCTCTGGGGTCGCTGTACATGGTCGGTGCCGTCCGGCGGGCGGTGCAGGCCCTGACATAATGGAAGGAATCGGGAAAAAGCGGCGCTCAGGCGCCGCTTTTTCTTGCCTTTCCGAGGCCGGGAAAGGCCGTTTTACTGGCAGAAAACCGTTTGTTTACAAATTGTTTATATCCACCCGTTGACATTGGCAGAGCGCGGTGGTAAACTCCTTTTAGCACTCCGGGAAAGAGAGTGCTAAGCCAATTTTAACATTTCAGCGGAAGCGTCAGAGGTGCGATCTGTGGAACTGACGGACCGAAAAAAACAGATATTGAAGATCGTGGTGGAGGACTACGTCCAGACCGCCGAGCCGGTGGGCTCCCGCAGCATCGCAAGTGAGATGGGCGGCAGGGTCAGCTCCGCCACCATCCGCAACGAGCTGGCGGATCTGGTGGAGCTGGGCTATCTGGAGCAGCCCCACACCTCCGCCGGCCGGGTTCCCTCCCCCAAGGGCTACCGGCTGTATGTTAACGAGCTGATGGAGCGGCAGAGGCTGTCCATTGCCGAGACGGAGAAGATCAACCAGTCCCTTCAGCTGAAGATGGAGGAGCTGGACCGGGTGATTTCCCAGGCGGGCCGGGCGGTCAGCTCCTTTGTGAACTACCCGGCCTACGTGGCCGCCACAGGCAAGAAAAAAGTCACCGCCCGCCGCTTTGATCTGCTGCCGGTGGATGAGCGCAGCTGCATTGTGGTGATGATGCTGGGTGATAACCGGGTAAAAAGCCAGTTGCTGCGGATGCAGCTGAAGGTGGATCTGGAGCAGATGCCTACCCTGGTGAACCTGCTGAACAGCCACTTTACCGGCGTCGGCACCGATGTAATGAACCAGCGGCTGATGGATGTGGCGGATCAGATTCCGCCCCAGCTGTTTTTGCTGCTGAGCCAGACCGTCAGCTACGCCGTGGATATTTTGGAGGAGGCCAGTCAGCGGGAGATCGTCACCGCCGGCACCAAGGAGCTTTTGAAGCTGCCGGAGTTCCGGGACGCCGACAAGGCCCACCAGCTGATGAGTTTTCTCACCGACAGCAAGGAGAGCCTCCCCATGCCGGAGGAGGGGCCTATGAAGATTCTCATTGGCCCGGAGAACGTCAGTGACGCCCTGAAAGATACCAGCGTGGTGGTGGCCAGCTATGACATCGGCGACGATATGCGGGGCCTGATCGGCGTGGTGGGGCCCACCCGAATGGATTACGCCACGGTGGCCGCACGGCTTACCGGCTTTGCCGAAGGGCTGACGCGGCTGTTCGGAAAACAACAGGAATTACCCCCGAAGGAGGAACCAGAGGAATGAGCGAAGAGACCAAGCTGCCCGATCAGGAGCCTCAGGAGGCCCCCCAGGAGGAGCCGAAGGCGGAGGAGACGGCGGAACAGGCCGCTCCTCAGGAGCCGGAAAAGGCCCCCAAGGGCAAGAAGAAAAAGGAAAAGGGCTACACCTTCACCCGGGAGCAGGTGGAGCAGATGGAGCTGGCGGTCAAGCAGCTGGATTCCGTCAAGGACCAGTTTGTGCGGCTGACGGCGGAGTACGACAACTACCGCAAGCGCACGGCCAAGGAGAAGGAGACCATCTACCAGGACGCCCAGCTGGACACCATCAAGGCCTTCCTGCCGGTGTATGACAACCTGGAGCGGGCGGCATCCGCCGCCGGCGGTGAGGACGATCCCCACAAGAAGGGCCTGGAGATGATCTTCCACCAGTACCAGGAGATTCTGGGTAAGCTGGGAGTCACGGAGATTCCGGCCCTGGGCCAGCCCTTTGACCCGGAAAAGCACAACGCTGTTATGCACATCGACGACGACAATTACGGCGAGAACGTGGTGGCCCAGGTGTTTCAGGCGGGCTTTATGCTGGGAGACCGGGTTTTGCGCCACGCTATCGTGCAGGTGGCAAACTGAAGCCCCTCGAGAGGGGACTGCGTCCCCCTCGACCTTTCCCCATCAGTGACACGGTCACTGGGGATGCCGCCCAGGGCGGCGGAGTTTTGTCAGGCACGAAGGGAAACATGTTCACAGGAGGAAGGTTCCCCTGGAGGATGCCCTGATAAGACGGATTCCATTTTAAGATCGGGATTTCCAAAGATCCATTTGTTTATAATAAAAAATTTTCCATAGATTTTAGGAGGCAATCATTATGTCTAAAGTTATTGGTATCGATTTGGGCACCACCAACTCCTGCGTGGCTGTTATGGAGGGCGGCGAAGCCGTCGTCATTCCCAACGCCGAGGGCAACCGCACCACTCCGTCCGTCGTGGCCTTCTCCAAGACCGGCGAGCGTATGGTGGGCCAGGTGGCCAAGCGCCAGGCCATCACCAATCCCGACCGCACCATCTCCTCCATTAAGCGTGAGATGGGCTCCGATCACAAGGTCACCATCGACGGCAAGGCCTACACCCCCCAGGAGATCAGCGCCATGATTTTGCAGAAGCTGAAGGCCGACGCCGAGGCTTACCTGGGCTCTACTGTTACCGAGGCGGTCATCACCGTCCCCGCCTATTTCACCGACTCTCAGCGTCAGGCCACCAAGGATGCCGGTAAAATCGCAGGTCTGGATGTCAAGCGTATCATCAACGAGCCCACCGCCGCGGCTCTGGCCTATGGCGTGGATAAAGAGCAAAGTCAGAAGATCATGGTCTACGACCTGGGCGGCGGCACCTTCGATGTGTCCGTGCTGGAAATCGAGGACGGCCTGATTTCCGTCCTGGCCACCGCCGGCAACAACCGCCTGGGCGGCGACGACTTTGACGAGTGCGTAATGAAGTGGCTGGTATCCGAGTTCAAGCGCAGCGACGGCGTGGACCTCAGCGGCGACAAGGTGGCCATGCAGCGCCTGAAGGAGGCCGCCGAGAAGGCCAAGATCGAGCTGTCCGGTGTGACCACTTCCAACATCAACCTTCCCTATATTACTGCCGATGCCACCGGCCCCAAGCACTTGGATATGACCCTCAGCCGGGCCAAGTTCAATGAGCTGACCGCCCACTTGGTGGACGCCACCATGGGCCCCGTGCGTCAGGCTATGTCCGACGCGGGCCTGCAGCCCTCTGATCTGAGCAAGGTGCTGCTGGTGGGCGGCTCCAGCCGGATTCCCGCGGTCCAGGAGGCCGTGAAGAACTTCACCGGCTCTGAGCCCTTCAAGGGCATCAACCCCGATGAATGCGTGGCCATGGGCGCCGCCCTCCAGGCCGGCGTGCTGACCGGCGACGTCAAGGGCCTGCTGCTGCTGGACGTCACTCCCCTGTCCCTGGGCATTGAGACCATGGGCGGCGTGTTCACCAAGCTGATCGACCGCAACACCACCATCCCCGTGAAGAAGAGCCAGATCTTCTCCACCGCCGCCGACAACCAGACTTCTGTGGAGGTCAATGTCCTCCAGGGCGAGCGGGAGATGGCCGCCGCCAACAAGAGCCTGGGCCGCTTCCATCTGGACGGCATCGCCCCGGCGCGCCGCGGTGTGCCGCAGATCG
>CATZYY010000144.1 GCA_958426425.1 uncultured Oscillospiraceae bacterium | reverse complement strand
AGCGCAACCCCATGCGTTCCGAGCGGATCTGCTCCCTGTCCCGCTACCTGATGGCTGATGCCATGAACGCCCCCATGACCGCCGCGGTCCAGTGGCTGGAGCGGACCTTGGACGACTCCGCCAACCGCCGCATCTCCCTGCCGGAGGGCTTCCTCTGCGCCGACGCCATTTTGCGCCTCAGCCAGAACGTCACCGACGGGCTTCATGTCAACGAGAAGGTGGTGGAGGCCACCGTCCGGGAATATCTGCCCTTCATTGCCACGGAGAACCTGATGATGGAGGCGGTGAAGCGGGGCGGCAACCGCCAGGAGCTCCATGAGATCATCCGCCAGTGCTCCATGGCCGCCACGGCCAAAATGAAGGAAGGGGAGAAATGCGACCTTCTCTCCCGCCTGGCGGCCCAGCCCGCCTTTGGCATGACGGAGGCGGAGATGGAGGCGGTGCTGACTCCCTCCGCCTACATTGGCCGCTGCCCGGAGCAGGTAGACAGCTTCCTTGCCCACGTGCGCCCCCTGCTCTCCGGCGCCACCGCCGAAAAGGCGGAGATCAACCTCTGACCCCCCTCTTTCCGTGCTTCTTTTGGAGACGGCTGCCCCTCCTTTGCGGACAGCCGTCTCTGCTTTTTACCCGTTTTTTGGAAATGACAGAGAAATTTATTTACGTGCAGCCACCCGATTTTGTCTGATCCGTCATTGACAGCAGGCGGTTTTGGATGGTACACTCCATCCATAATTTCATTTTCGGCAAAGGCGTCGATGGAGAAAAGTACCGCGGACGTTCCGTTTCAGTGAGCGGGGGACAGTGGAAACCCCGTAACAAAGAATCCGTGGGAAGAACACTCCGTAGCTGCAATCTGAACGCGGGCATCCGTCAGTAGGTGCGACGAGTTGTGATCGTTACATCACACGGGCTTGTTAGAGCCTTGAAGGTGGTCCCCCAGAGGGGACAAATTAGGTGGCACCGCGGATCGCAGCTATTCGTCCTAAAATTTTTAGGATGTAGCTGCGCTTTTTTGTTTTTGGAGGTGCTTTCTATGTGTTCCATTATGGGTTTTTCCAGCAAGACCATGACCCCTCAGGAGATCCGCCCCTACTTTGACCGTACCGTGTCCCGTGGGCCTGATATGTCACAGATCGTAGAGACCCCCACCGGATATCTCTGCTTCCACCGGCTGGCCATTATGGGCCTGACCGAGGCGGGTATGCAGCCCTTCCAGCTGGGCGACGACTACGTGGTGTGCAACGGTGAGCTTTACGGCTTCCGGCCCCTCAAGCGGCAGCTGGAGGAGCAGGGCTACACCTTCCGCAGCGGCAGCGACTGCGAAATCCTCCTGCCCCTGTGGCGGGAGTACGGCCTGGAGATGTTTGCCCGACTGGACGCGGAGTTCGCCCTGGTGCTCTATGACGGCGCCACCGGCTCCCTGGTGGCCGCCCGGGATCCCATCGGTATTCGCCCGTTGTACTACGGCTATGACCGCTCCGGCGCCATCGTGTTCGCCAGCGAGCCCAAGAACTTGGTGGGCCTTTGCCGCAAGATTTTCCCCTTTCCCCCAGGCCACTACTACGCCCAGGGCCGCTTCGTCCGCTACGCCGATCCCGCCGCCGTCATCGGCGACTATGTGACCGGCGATCTGGACACCATCTGCCGCCAGATCCGCAACAAGCTGATCGCCGCCGTGGATAAGCGACTGGACGCCGACGCCCCTTTGGGCTTTCTGCTCTCCGGCGGGCTGGACTCCTCTTTGGTCTGCGCCATCAGCTCCGTCATTCTGGGCAGGAAGATCCGCACCTTCGCCATCGGCATGGACACTGACGCCATCGACCTCAAGTACGCCCGGGAGGCTGCCGACTTCATGGGCGCCGACCACACCGAGGTCTACATGACTCGGGACGAGGTGATCGAGACGCTGCCGGAGGTCATCAAAATCCTAGGCACCTGGGACATCACCACCATCCGGGCCAGCATGGGCATGTACCTTTGCTGCAAAGCCATCCACCGGAACACCGACATCCGGGTGTTGCTGACCGGCGAGATCAGCGACGAGCTGTTCGGCTACAAGTACACGGACTTTGCCCCCAGCGCCCAGGCCTTCCAGCAGGAGGCCCAAAAGCGAGTGGAAGAGCTGCACATGTACGATGTGCTGCGGGCGGACCGATGCATCTCCGCCAACTCCCTGGAGGCCCGGGTTCCCTTCGGCGACCTGGATTTTGTCCGCTATGTCATGTCCATTGACCCGGCGCTGAAGATGAACACCTACGGTATGGGCAAGTATCTGCTGCGGCGGGCCTTTGAGAAGGACCGCCTGCTGCCCGACTCCATCCTGTGGCGTCAGAAGGCCGCCTTCTCCGACGCCGTGGGCCACTCCATGGTGGACGATCTGAAGGCCTACGCCGAGAGCTATTACACCGACGCCCAGTTCCAGCAGCTGTCTCAAAAGTACGACTACTGCCGCCCCTTTACCAAGGAGAGCCTGCTGTACCGGGAGCTGTTTGAGCAGGTTTACCCCGGCCAGGCGGCCATGATCCGGGACTTCTGGATGCCCAACCGCTCCTGGAAGGGCTGCAACGTCACCGACCCCTCCGCCCGGGTCCTCTCCAATTACGGAGCCAGCGGCCTGTAAAGGGTGAATTTTTAGAAGTATTACCTATTGCCTTCCGGCGATTTTATGATAGGATACCATTAGAACAATAGGAGGAATCGACTATGAGTACCACTCTGAAACTTCCCGAGCTGTTTGGCAGCCTGGTTTTCAACGAGGAGACCATGAAGGAGCGCCTGTCCGGCGCATCCTACCGCGCCTGGAAAAAGTGCATTGTGGACGGCACCTCTCTGGACATCTCCACCGCCAACGAGATCGCCGAGGCCATGAAGCAGTGGGCCGTGGAAAAGGGCGCCACCCACTACACCCACTGGTTCCAGCCCATGACCGGCGTCACCGCCGAAAAGCACGACAGCTTCATCTCCCCCGTGGGCGGCGGCAAGATCATCATGGAATTCTCCGGCAAGGAGCTGGTCCGGGGCGAGCCCGACGCCTCCTCCTTCCCCTCCGGCGGTCTGCGGGCCACCTTCGAGGCCCGGGGCTACACCGCCTGGGACCCCACCTCCTTCGCTTTTATTAAGGAGGGGAGCCTGTGTATCCCCACCATTTTCTGCTCCTACTCCGGCCATGCGCTGGATAAGAAGACCCCTCTGCTGCGGTCCATGGATGAGCTGAGTCGGCAGGCGGTGCGGATTCTGCGGCTGTTCGGCGACACGGAGACCAAGCGGGTCACCGCCCAGGTGGGCCCCGAGCAGGAGTACTTCCTGATCGACAAGGAACTCTACAAACAGCGGGAGGATTTGCGCTTCTGCGGCCGGACCCTGTTCGGCGCCAAGCCCCCCAAGGGCCAGGAGCTGGAGGATCACTACTTCGGCGCCATCCGTCCCCGGGTTGCCGCCTACATGAAGGATCTGGACGAGACGCTGTGGGCCCTGGGCGTGCTCAGCAAGACCAAGCACAACGAGGTGGCCCCCTCCCAGCACGAGATGGCCCCCATTTTCTCAGACGCAAACAGTGCCTGTGACCAGAACCAGCTGGCCATGGAGGTCATGAAGAAGGTGGCCGACCGCCACGGTCTGGTGTGCCTGCTCCATGAAAAGCCCTTTGCCGGCGTCAACGGCTCCGGCAAGCACGACAACTGGTCCATGTCCACCGATACCGGCAAGAACCTCTTTAAGCCCGGCTCCACCCCCAGTCAGAACGCCCAGTTCCTGCTGTTCCTGGCGGCCTTTGTCAAGGGCGTGGATGACTATCAGGATTTCCTGCGGGCCACGGTGGCCTTCCCCGGCAACGACCACCGTTTGGGCGCTCAGGAGGCTCCGCCGGCTGTGCTGTCTATCTTCCTGGGCGACGAGCTGGGCGCCGTTGTAGATTCCATCATTCATGGCACGCAGTTCAAAGACACCGGCAACCGCACCCTGGAGATCGGTGTAGATGTACTGCCCGCCATCCCCATGGACAACACCGACCGCAACCGCACCTCTCCCATGGCTTTCACCGGCAATAAGTTTGAGTTCCGGATGCTGGGCTCCTCCCAGTCCATCTCGGGCCCCAACATCGCCCTGAACACCATTATGGCCGAGGAGCTTAACCAGTTTGCCGACGAGCTGGAGAAGTCTCAGGATTTCCAAACGGATCTGCAGAAGCTGATCAAGCGTGTCTTTACAGAGCATCAGCGGATCATCTTCAACGGCAACGGCTATGACGACGCCTGGATTGCCGAGGCGGAGAAGCGTGGACTTTCCAACCTGGTCTCCACCGCTGATGCTTTGCCCGCCTATACCGCCCCCAAGAATGTGGCGCTGTTCACAAAGCATGGTATTTATACCCAGGAGGAAATTAACGCCCGAGCGGAGATCCACATTGAAAACTACACCACTGTTATCACCATTGAAGGCAAGACAATGGTAGATATGATCCGTCATCAGATTCTTCCCGCTGTGTCCAGTTACGCCGGGGAGCTGTGCCGGCGCTCGGCGGAAAAAACGGCCTGCGGCGTCAGTTGTCAGTTCGAGAAGGACACCGCCGCCAAAGTCAGTGCCCTGACCGACGCCTTGGCTGATGCCTGTGGGAAACTGGAAGATGCTCTGTCCCAGGTGCCTGCCGACGCTATGCAGGCCATGGTATACAGCCACGAAACCGTCATCCCCTGCATGACCGCCGCCCGGGAAGTTGCCGATCAGCTGGAAGTGCTGACCGCCTCCGAGTACTGGCCCTTCCCGGTATACAGCGATCTCCTGTTCTACGTGTAAATTTCTCAGAAACATACAACCTCCCAGGCCCTGGCGATTTCGCCGGGGCCTGGCTTTTTTGATACCGCCACCTGCCCCATTTCAACAGGAGGGCCGCAGAATGTCAATGCTATGTCAGGCGGCGATTTGTGCAGGTTTTCAATGTTTTTAGCAAAAATTTAATGATTTTCCTTCTTGCATCTTGCCGCAGCACCGTGGTATACTGGGCCCGTTGAGATTTGAACCGGAGGTGCCCGCCTTGCAAAAACGCAGTCACAAGCTTCTGGCCGCTTCGCTTTTGAACAGCATGGACGGCTTCCAGGCCCGACGATTTGAGCTGGCCTTTCTCTTTGGCTCCTTTCAGCCCGACTGCAATCCCCTGACCTATCTGAAAGGCTCTCTGCGGGCCTACAAGTTCCGGGGACACAACTACTCCAATTCCCGGCTGTACATCGAGCGGCACATCCGCCGCCTCCAGGCCCGGCGCCGCTGGACCATGTGGCAGTATTACACCCTGGGCAAGCTGACCCACTACTTAGCCGACGCTTTTACCTATCCCCACAACGAGCATTACCCCGATCCGCTGCTGTGCCACCACCAGTATGAGACGGATCTGCGAACCTATCTCCAGACATATTTGCAGGGCCGGACCCTGCGGCGCAAGCAGTTCCGGGAGGATGTGGCCGGCGCCATTGCCCGGCTCCACGACTACTACCAGCAGGACCCCGCCGACCAGCGCATGGACGTGCAGTTCATTCTGGAGGCAACCAGTCTTCTCATGGCCGGATGTTTGCCCGCTGCGAGAGCGCAGCAGACCGCCTAATCCGCAGGCTATTTATTCGCCGGATTTTGTAGGAATTTACAGTTTTCATTTCTTTTGGAAAGTGTTATTCTTTATCTATCTAAAGACCAGTGAGGACAACGCCATGACTTTCATTGCCCGCGCAGCTGAATACCGCTACTTTAGCTTTACCTACTTTTTTGGTAAGGCTTATTTCGGTTTGGCTGAAAGCGTGGGCGTATAAGGCAGGCATTGTCAGAAACTGTCAGTGCATCACGACCCGCAGCCGAACCGGCTGCGGGTCTTTTTTCATTCCCGGGCCGGCTCCCCACATTGTCATTTTTAGGAGGAAGACACCATGATCGTCGTACTGAAACACAACCCCAACCGCGACCAGCTGGAGAGTCTGATCGCCTGGCTCCAGGAGAAAGGTATTATTATCCACACCAGCATCGGCGAGGCCCACACCATTCTGGGCCTGGTGGGCGATACCTCTCAGCTGGACATCGACCTGATCGCCGCACTGGACATTGTGGAGGATGTGAAGCGGGTCCAGGAGCCCTATAAGAATG
>CATZYY010000143.1 GCA_958426425.1 uncultured Oscillospiraceae bacterium | reverse complement strand
CATCTCAAAGTGACTTTCACGCGCATCTAACGGCACCTCCTTATTATTGGTATCCTTCCCGGCTGGCCGGGGATACCGACTGCCTCCCTGCATCGAAAAGGCGCTCCCCCGCCGCCGCTGAAAAGCGAAAAAAGCGCACGACAAAAAAGCCCTTTTTCACAGGTAATGAAGATTGTAGCATAGTTTGCCCCGGCGGTCAACTGTTTTTTCCGAAAAAATGTCAGCTTTTTTCCGGGGCCACGTAGGCATCGGAAAAGGCCTCCAGCACCGCCGCCACCTGTGTCTGCCGCAGGGCCTCCAGGGGCACCGGCGGAGTGGGATTCATCTCTCGGGGCGCCAGCTCTCTCTCGTACCACAGCACGTCGTGCCAGTCTCCGGCTTTGAAGCCCGCCAGACGGTGGACGGCGGCAAGATGAAAGCCCATGGCCTCGTGGAGGGCCTGACTGTCCGGATTGGGGGAAGTCACCAGGGCGTGGGCCGTCAGGATCCCCTGCATCCGCAGAAGCTCCATCAGCGCCCCGTACAGCCGCCGGCCCAGGCCCCTGTGCCGGGCAGCGCGGTCCAGGTACACGGACAGCTCCGCGTTCCACTGATAGGCCGCCCGTTCCATATGGCGATGTGCGTAAGCGTAGCCCAGGATGCGTCCGTCCTCCTGCCACACCAGATAGGGGTACTCCCCCAAAATCCCGGTGATCCGGGCGCGGAACTCCGCCTCCGTGGGGAGGGTATATTCAAAAGTAATAGAGGTATCGATATACTGATGATAAATAGCCAGCAGTGCCGCCGCGTCGGCGGCGGTGGCCATGCAGATGCCCATAGCGGCCCACTCCTTCTCAACGGTATTCTTCCCCGTTTTACCACAGCCCGCGCCTTTGCGCAAGTGCCTTGCGCCGAAAGGGGCGATGTGGTATCATGGAGACACTGAAAAATGGCCTGCATTGGAAAAGGAGGTCCGCTGTGAAACGGCGCATTGCCATTGCTCTGCTGTTGGCCGCGGCGGCATGGACCGCCGCCGGGTGCGGCCGTCTGCTTCCCTCCCGGGCAGACCCTCTCCCGGAGGTCCCGTCCCAGGCGGTATCTTCCCCGGTGGAGGCCGAAACCTCCCCGGCATTCCAGCCAACCACTGAGGCAGAGCTGTCGGATGCATTCTCCGGACAAACGGATGCTCTGCCCTCCCCGGAGGAACCGCCGGAAACCCGCCCGCCCACGGGACAGCTGCCCCAGCCGAATGGTGACGTAGAAGCGCCGGAGGAACCGGAAGTCCCAGCGGATCTCCCGGCGCCGGAGGACTTCGTCTTAGTGACGGACTATCTTCCCCAGGCGGCGGTGGATCTGCGATACGCAGGGCCGGACAACTTCACCGGGGAGACCATCTACGATTTTACAGACGCCTACCTGCGTTACGGCACGGTGGAAAAGCTCTCCCAGGCACAAGAGGCTTTGGAGGAGGCCGGGTATTCCCTGCTGATCTGGGACGCTTTCCGGCCCACGGCGGCCCAGTTCCGCCTGTGGGAGGTCTGCCCGGACCCGGTATACGTGGCCAATCCCGAGACCGGCTATTCCTCTCACAGCCGGGGCAACACTGTGGACGTGACCCTGACGGACCTGGATGGCAACGCCGTGGAGATGCCCAGCGGCTTTGACGACTTCTCCCCCCTGGCGGACCGGGATTACAGCGACGCCTCTCCGGAGGCCGCCGCCAATGCCCGGCTGCTGGAGGATGTAATGACCGCCTGCAGCTTCCGGCCGTACAGCGGCGAGTGGTGGCACTTCACCGACACCGACGATTACCCCGTGGAGGAGGTCTTCTCCCCGGGCTGAGAAAGGACAATCATCTATGCGCATCATGGCCATCGACTACGGCGACGCCCACACCGGCATCGCCGTCTCGGACCCCACCGGCTTCCTCACCGGCTTCACCACTGTCATCGACGCTTACCGCCCGGAGGCGGTGGTGGAGCGGATCGCCGCTTTGGCGGCGGAGCACGGGGCGGAGGAGCTGGTGCTGGGCCACCCCATCAACATGGACGGCACCCGAGGCCCCCGGGCGGAGAAGGCGGAGGCCATGAAGGTCTTGCTGGAGCAGGCCACTTCCCTGCCGGTGGTCCTGTGGGACGAGCGGCGCACCACCGTGGATGCCCACCAGATCCTATTTTACGCCGGCAAGAACGCCAAAAAGCGGAAAAAAGTGGTGGACGCCGTGGCGGCTTCCCTCATTTTGGAGGGATACCTCACCTATAAAAAAAGCCACGGATGAACCACTGGGAATTCCCAGTGGTTCTCAATGGCGTTCCCGTGCACTTCACATCAACCTATATACAGCCCGTAGCAATAATGGGGCCGGTCCTCTTTTTCAGAGGACCGGCCCCATATGATTTTTATAAATTTAGTCTGGTCCCTCATTCCTCTCAGCCCTGGGTGGGATCGATCTCGGTGGGGCTGGGGATGGGATGCTCCTTGTGGGCCACCATAGCCTGAATCAGCTCCACGGTGCGGCCCAGACCCAAATAACTGCTGTTGATGCAGAAGTCGTAGCTGTCCACAGCGCCCCACTTCTGGGAGGAATAGTACTCGTAGTAGGAGGCCCGGCGCTTGTCGGTCTTGATAATCAGCTGACGGGCCTTTTCCGGTGTCAGGTTCTGCCGCTTGGCCACCCGCTCAATCCGGTCCTCCAGCGGGGCGCAGATAAACAAGCTCAGCAGATTGGGGTTGTCCGCCAGGGCATAGTCCGCGCTGCGGCCGATGATGACGCAGGGTCCCTGCTCGGCAATGTGGCGGATGGTATTGAAGGTGGCCAGATACACCTGCTGCTCCAGGGAATCCCCGGCGCCGGTGCCCGGCAGGGCAAACATGTAGGAATCCATGGCAATGGAATACAGCAGGCTCTTGGGCCGCTCGTCAAAATTCTCGAAAATCTTCTCGCACAGGCCGCTCTTCTTGGCCGCCTCCTGCAGCAGCTCCTTGTCGTAGAAGGGGATGCCCAGCTCCTTGGCCACGCGGATGCCCACTTCCTTGCCGCCGCTGCCAAACTGCCGGCCGATGGTGATAATGGTCTTCATAGTGAACCCTCCTCTCTTGTTTTTATTATAAACCTTTTGAGGGTCGCCGTCAAACAAAAATGGGGAGGCCCTCACAGGGCCTCCCCTTCCGCTTGTGATTACTCTTGATTTCAGGCCTGGGGCATCTCCTTGCCCAGGCGCTTGTACATGGTCTTTTTCACCGCCCGGAGGATGTTCTCATACCCGGTGCAGCGGCACAGGTGGCCGGAGAGGAGCTTTCGCAGTTCCGCGTCGGTGTACTCCTTCCCGCTCTCCAGGATCTCCCAGGCGGTCAGGATAAAGCCCGGCGTGCAGAATCCGCACTGGATGGCGGCCTCCTCCACAAAGGCCTGCTGGATGTCGGAGAGCTCTCCGTTGGGACCCAGAAGCCCCTCCAGGGTGGTGATGTGCTTGCCCTCGGCCCAGACGGCCAGGTAGATGCAGGAGTTGAAGGCCTCCCCGTCGATGATGACGGTGCAGGCGCCGCACTCGCCCACCTCGCAGCCCTTCTTAACGGAGGTCATCCGGTAGTCGTTGCGCAGCATATCTGTCAAACTGGCCCGGACATCCACCGTCCGCTCCACGGCCTTGCCGTTGAGGGTGAAGTGAACCGTCTGATACTGCATCACGTGATTTTCCATTACAGCGCACCTCCTGCCCGTTTCACCGCTTCAATAAAGGCCCGTTTGGCGCTCTCCACGGCAATGTGCATCCGGAAATCCTTGGCCGCCCGCCAGGAATCCCGGGGGTTGATGTCCTCCTTCACGGCCTTGGCAAACCGCTCCGCCAGCTCCTCCGAAACCGGCTGTCCGGCGGCAAGGGCCTCTGCCGTGACCGCCCGCAGGGGCACGGGACCAGCCACGCCGAAGGCCACCCGCGCCCGCTCCACAGACTGTTTGTCGGCGGACAGGCGCACGTTGACGGAAGTACCCAGAGTGGCAATGTCCATAGCGTTGCGCATGGCGTATTTGATGTAGCAGCCGTAAGTATTTTCGTAGCTCTCCTTGGGGATCAGGATGGCTGTCTGAATCTCCCCCTCCCGAATGTCCACCTTGCCGGCCTTGATGTAGAAGTCGTGGATGGGCTGAAGGCGGACGCCGTCGGGCCCGGTCAGCTCCACGATGGCGTCATAGGCGTGGAGGGTGGAGGCGGAGTCGGCAGAGGTGACGCCGTTGCAGGTGTTGCCGCCGATGGTGCCGATGTTGCGGATCTGAGGGCCGCCCACCTGGTCCACGGCCTCCCCCAGCACCAGCAGATACTGCTGGATGATGGGGTCCCGGGTGATGTGGGAGAAGCTGGTGAGCGAGCCGATGCGGATGGTGCCGTCAGGCTCCATCTTCACGCCCCGGAGTTCGTCCAGGCCGTAAATGGAGATCAGCTCCTTGCCGGCCCGCTTGCCCTCCCGCATTTGAACCAGCACGTCGGACCCGCCGGCGATAATCTGGGCCTCGGGATGGGCCAGACGGAGGGCCACGGCGTCGGCCACACTGGTGGCCTGATACAGTGCTTTCATGTCATACATACGCGGTTCCCTCCTTTATTCTTCGATCAGTCCGGCTTCCTTGAATTTCCGGTACAAAACATGGGGCGTGATGGGGCAGGCGTCGACGGCCACGCCGGTGGCGTCCAGAATGGCGTTGCGGATGGCCGGCGCCGGGGAACAGGCCGGCGGCTCGCCCAGGGCCTTGGTGCCGTACGGCGACGTGGGCTCCGGATTCTCCACAAAGCCCGCCTGGAGCGTGGGGTGGTCCATGAAGGTGGAGAGCTTGTAGTCCAGCAGATTGTTGTTCAGGGGCTTGCCGGTCTTCTCGTCGAACTTCAGCTCCTCGCTGAGGCCGTAGCCGATGCCCATGGACATGCCGCCGTGGACCTGGGCCTCCGCCAGGGCGGGGTTGATGAGGCTGCCGCAGTCGTGGACGTTGACAATGTTCAGGAGTTTCACTTTACACATTGGAATATCCACTTCCACCTCGGCCAGGGAGCAGCCGAAGGAATAGGCGTTGGACTTGATCTGCGCCGTGGTCTCGGCGGTGATGTGCTGGCTGTGCTCCAGGGAGTACAGGCTCTCGGTGGCAAGATCCCCCAGGGATTTGAGCACCCGGCCGTCGCTCTTGCGGACGATCTGACCGTCCACCAGATCCAGGTTGCTCACCGGCATCCGGGTCTGCTCATGGGCAATGTCCAAAATCCGCTCCCGCAGGGCCTTGGCGGTCTGCACAATGGAGAAGCCGCCGATATAGGTCTGCCGGGAGGCGTAGGCGCCGGTGCCGTAAGGCGTCACATCCGTATCCTGAGAGGAAATCACGTGCACGTCGCTGAGGGGCACGCCCACCGCGTCGGCCACCATCTGGGTATAGGCGGTGTCGCAGCCCTGGCCGATCTCCGTCTCGCCGGTCTGGAACTGGAGGGAGCCGTCCTGATTAACCACCATGCGGCAGGAGGAGGACTCCAGAGAGATGGGCCACACGGCGGTATTGTACCAGAACACCGCCATGCCCACACCCCGGCGGATGGGGCCGGTCTGGTTTTTGTACAGTTCATGCTTGCGGTGGTAATCCAGCAGCTCCATGCCCTTGTCCAGGCACTGGTTGAAGGTGTCGCTGTACAGCTCGTTCTTGGAGAAGGCGTCGGTATAGCCCACCGGCATCAGATTTTTCCGGCGGAAGGCCTCCGGCTCCATGCCGATCGCCTTGCAGATGTCGTCGATATGGCACTCCCCGGCGAACATGGCCTGGGGGATGCCGTAGCCCCGCATGGCGCCGGCGGCGGGGCGGTTGGTAAACACGCTCCAGCAGTCGCACTCCAGGTTGGCGCAGGGGTACAGCTGGGGGAAGGCGCCCATGCCCTTGGCCACCACGCCGTGGCCGTGGGAGGCGTAGGCTCCCTGGTTGGAAAAGGCCTCGAACTTCCGGGCCACCAGGGTACCGTCGGGCCGGACGTAGGAGATGATGTGGGTGCGGATGGCGTGGCGGACACGGTTGGAGACGAAGGTCTCCTCCCGGGAGCACTCCAGGTGCACCAGCCGGCCGCCCACCTGGGTGGAGAGCCAGGCGCACAGAGGCTCGTACAGCGCGTCCTGCTTGTTGCCGAAGCCGCCGCCGATGTAGGGCTTGATGATCC
>CATZYY010000142.1 GCA_958426425.1 uncultured Oscillospiraceae bacterium | reverse complement strand
TTTTTAATCATAAGTTTTTTGAAACTTTTTAAAGGTTCAAAAAACTTTCTCAGCGTGTCGAAAAGGCTTTTTCGACACGCTGAGGGCGGCCCATATGGGCCGCCCTTTTACTATTGCCTATGGAGGGAGGGTATGGATTGGCGGGGGGCGACGGCCTGTGGCCTCTGCCGCACTTCTGAATTGCCTGGACAAAAAATTTCTGTTTCCCTATTGACAAGGATCGTTGTCAATGATATGCTGTGAATGACAAGGATCATTGTCAACTTGACAGAAAAAGTTGTCAGATGGGAGGTAAGCCATGCCCCTTTACAATCGACTCAAGGAGCATCGTGCTCGGCTGGGAGTGAACCAGCAGGAGATGGGACGGCTGGCGGGCGTGTCCCGGCAGACCATCAGCCAGATCGAGCGGGGGGACTATTCGCCGTCGGTGACATTAGCGCTGAAACTGGCCAAGATCTGCGGCGTCGCCGTGGAGAACATTTTTTCCTATGAGGAGGATGGGGACCATGAAAATCAAGAGTGATAACCGCAGGGCCCTGCCAAAGTTTTTCCTGACCATTCTGGGGGCCGGACTTTTCGGCGGTGTGCTGGGCTTTGCGGCCGGTTTTATGAACGCAGGCAGCCTCTCCGACGGGGTGCGGCAGGTGCTGGCCGCGGTTCTGACGGCCTCCGCCCCTTGGGGGATTCCTGTGACGAACGGCGTTGCTCTGGGTGTTGGCTGGTGGCTGTATGCCAAGGCAAAGGTCCTTTACAGGGCCTGGGACGGCGAGGATGAGGATTCCATTGACAGCGCGGAAGAACAGCTCAGCTGGGCGCTGCTGATGTCCGCCGTGACGCTGCTGTGGGACCTGTTCTTCTTCTCCGTGGCGGTGGTCTACGCCTCGGGTCCCGTGGCCATGGGGGCCTTTATCGTGGAATTCTTTGCGGGCGTAGGCGTGGCCACAGTGCTGCAGCAAAAGGTTGTGGACCTGACAAAGAAGATCAATCCGGAGAAGCGGGGCAGCGTCTACGACATGAAGTTCCAGAAAAAGTGGCTGGACAGCTGCGATGAGTCGGAGCGGCGGCAGATCGGGCAGGCCTGCTACAAAGCCTATCAGGCGGTTACAAAGGTGAGCCTGTGGCTGTGGGTGGCCCTGATGGTCCTCCACTTTGCCTTTGACACGGGACTGCTGCCGGCGGTGCCGGTGCTGATCATCTTCGGCGTCTTACAGATTACCTACACTCTGGAGACGATTCGACTGAGCCGGAAGGGGGGACATGGGTAATGGACACGACGCTTGTCATTGCGGTACTGGTTGCCTGCACAATGCTGCTGTGCCGGGGAGAAAAGAAGCGCAGCTGAAAACAATATCCTCCAGCCGGGCGGGATGAAAGAATCCCGCCCGGCTGTTTACGCATTGCGTGAGGCCCTGCTTCCCTTGCAAGTGGAGCTGCTTTATGGTATGCTGGCACCATTGTGAAAGGGGGATACGGGTGTGAATTTGGCCAGTAAGCGGCTGTTTTTGCTGGACCTGGACGGCACCATCTATCTGGAGGATTCCCTGCTGCCTGGGGCGGCGGAGTTTCTGGAGGATGTGCGCTCCCACGGCGGCGCCGTGCGGTATCTCACCAACAACTCCTCCCGAGGTGTGGACGCGGGACTGGAGAAGATGCGGCGGCTGGGCGTGGCGGCGCGGCGGGAGGAATTTCTCACCGCCGTGGAGGCCACGGTACACTATCTGCACACCCGGCGGCCGGCGGGGGAGGCATATTTTGTAGTGGGAACGGAATCCTTCCGCCGTCAGCTGCGGCAGGCGGGCTTTGACATCCGGGAGACGCCGGATGAGGACATAGCGGCGGTGCTGGTGGGCTTTGATACGGAGCTAACTTATGGAAAGATCGAGGATGCCTGTCGGCTGCTGTGCCGGGGGGCGGACTTTTTGGCCACCAATCCGGACTTGGCCTGCCCCACCCTTTACGGCTTCATGCCGGACTGCGGTTCCATCTGTCAGATGCTGGTCAACGCCGTGGGGCGGGAGCCCTGCTATATCGGCAAGCCGGACCCCACCATGATTCATCTTGCCCTGGAGCAGACCGGCTGCGCGCCTGAGGAGGCATTGATGGTGGGAGACCGGCTGTATACGGACATCGCCTGCGGCATCAACGCCGGGGTGGATACGGCCCTGGTGCTGACCGGGGAGGCCACGGCGGCGGATGCCGCCCACAGCCCCACCCCGCCTACGGCCATTTATCAAGACATGGCGGCACTGCTGGCCGCCATCCGGGAGGCACGGAAATGAGACTTTGGAAAGGCGTGCTGGTGCCTGTGGCCGCCGGGGCTGTGACCTGGGCGGTCCTTCACGGGCGGAACCACCAGCCGGGCTGGGAGCGATTGGAGGGGGCCCGGTTTGCCCACCGGGGGCTCCATGGCCCCGGCGTGCCGGAAAACTCCCTCTCCGCCTTCCGCCGGGCGGCGGAGGCAGGCTGCGGCGCGGAGCTGGACGTCCACCTGACGGCGGACGGCCATCTGGCGGTTTTTCACGACCACAGCCTTGTCCGCATGTGCGGAGTGGAGGGCCAAGTGGAGGACCTGACGGCGGCGGAGCTGGGGAAGCTGCGCCTGGCGGACAGCGGCGAGCCCATCCCCTTTTTGGAGCAGGTGGCGCCCCTGTTTGAGGGCCGGGGACCTCTGGTGGTGGAGCTGAAGGCCGCCGGCGGCAACCATGCCCGGCTGTGCGAAAAAACCCTGGAATGTCTGGACCGCTTCGGTGCAGACTACTGTATTGAGAGTTTTGACCCCCGGTGCCTCTGGTGGCTGCGGCGAAACCGGCCGGAGGTGCTGCGGGGACAGCTGACCCAGGACTTCCTGCGCCGGGGAGAGGACCAGCCCTTGCGCAACCGCCTGGCCCTGACGGCCCTGCTGTGCAACGGATTGACCCGGCCGGATTTTGTGGCCTGCCGCTACCGGGACCGGCGGATGATTCCCCTGGCGCTGTGGCGGCTGTGGGGCGGGCGGACTGCCCTGTGGACCATCTGCACCCGGGAGGAACTGATGGAGACGGAGCGATTGGGTGCCCTGCCCATTTTCGAGGGATTTGACCCGAAGGAGGGGTCGTGAGCCATGACCAGAGAAGAGAAAAAAGCGAGAAAGCGACTGAAAAAGCGGGAAAAGCGCAGCTTTCGGCAGGCCATGGCCATGGAACTGCGGGAGCATAGGAGTTCTTTCATTGTCTTCGCCGTACTGCGGGCGCTGGTGATCGTGACCCTGGTCCGTCAGATTATGCTGGGCAACTATGAAAGCGCCTTCTTCTGCGCCTTGGCGCTGCTGCTTTTATACGTGCCCAGCTGGATTCAGGTGAAGCTGAGGATTGAGCTGCCCCCGGCTCTGGAAATCACCATTTTGTGCTTTATCTTCGCGGCGGAGATCCTGGGGGAGGTCAACGCCTTCTACGTGGTGGTGCCCAACTGGGACACCATGCTCCATACCCTCAACGGATTTCTGGCCGCGGCGGTGGGCTTTTCCATGGTTATGCTGCTCAATGACGACGAGCGGCTGACCTTCGACCTGTCTCCGCTGTTTTTGGCGCTGGTGGCCTTCTGCTTCTCCATGACCATCGGCGTGCTGTGGGAGTTTTTCGAGTTTTCCATGGATTACTTCTTCGGCACCGATATGCAGAAGGATACCGTTGTCCACGCCCTGCATACCGTGGCTCTGGACACTACCCGCTCCAATAAGGTGGTCACCATCTCGGATATCCAGGAGGTCACTATCAACGGTGAAGCCCTGGGCCTGGGCGGCTATCTGGACATCGGCATTATTGACACCATGAAAGACTTGTTCGTGAATTTCATCGGAGCGGTGGTGTTCTCCGTCACCGGCTTTTTCTACGCCAAGAGCAAGGGTAAAAAACGGACTCCGGCCCAAAACTTTGTCCCCAGCCGCAAGACGGAGGACCATGACTACCTTCGCCAGGCCATGGAGGAGGCAGGGATTCTGCCGGAGGAAGCGACCGCCCAGACACCGGAGACGGCTCCGCCGCCGGATGCGCCGCCCCAGCCGGAGGGCTGAAAGAACCTTGTATCTCTTGACGGAGCGCTGCGCACCGCTATTTCAGCATGTCAAAAGCCGCTCCCGGACCATTTTGGTCCGGGAGCGGCTGCTTTTTTGCGTGGAGGGAACCCGGGAACACCGGTCAGTCCCAGTCCTGCTCCGCCTTTAAGATGGCGCCGGTGTAGGCGTCGATCTCGTATTCATACTCCATTTGAGCGGATTTGAACTCGATCTCGTAGACATCGATGCCGTCGTCCTCGTCCAGTTTGCACTCCATCTCCCGCACCTGGGCGGTACTGACCCCGGCGTGGCTGAGTGCGGCGGCCTTGGCGGCCTCCGCGCTGATGAAGGAGGAGACACTGGAGGAAGTGTTTCCAGAGGCGGTTCCGGCAGAGCTGCTGCCGCCGGCGGTATTTCCGGAGATGGCTGCGGAAGCGCCGGCAGCGGCGGCGGAACCGTGAGTTTCCCGCTCTGCCTTCCAGATGGCGCCGTCATAGGGCCCAATCTCGTACTCGTATTCAGTGCTGCCGGAGCGGAACTCCACCTCGTAGCATTCCAGCCGGCCGTCATCGTACTCCAGCTGACAGGAGAGGTAGGAGGTCTGGCTCTCGCTGACCCCGGCATGCTGGAGGGCGGCGGTTTTGGCGGCAGCCTCACCGATCAGGGCACCGGAGCCGGAGGAGGCCGCAAAGTAGGTGTAGTTGTTGTCCGCGTCCCGCTCGGACTTGAGAATGGCGCCGTCGGAAAGGCGAATGTCGTATTCATACTCGGCGCCGCCGGAGCGGAACTCCACCTCGTAGAGGGCCACGCCGTCGTCCCAGTCCTGCTTGACCCGCAGGCCCAGAGCGTCGCTCTCGCTGATTCCGGCGTCGGTCAGGGCGATGGACCTGGCCTTGTCGGCGCTGATGCCGCCGGTGGTCCCGCTGGAGGAAGTGCCGCCGGTGCCGCCCGCCACGCTGGCGGGCCCCTTGAGAATCTCGCCGGTCCAGGCGTCCACATCGTAGTCAAATTCGCCCTGGGCGGTGATCAGCTCCACCTCGTAGTGGGCGGGATACTCGTCCAGCTCCGGGTCTACGTCGGCAAAATCGTAGGAGGAGAGGCCGGCATAGGCCGCGGCGGCAGCCGCCGCGGCATCCTTGCCGATGGGTATGGCCGGGGCGCCGATCTCCCGCAGCTGCTTGAGCTCCTCCACCGATAGAACGGACAGGGCGTCAAAGTCCAGCGCTCCGTTGAGCGCCTGGATGTCCCGAATCATGGCGGCCTTGCCCACAGAGATGCTGCTGCTCTGGGCCTGGGACTCCAGAGCGGCGTCGGTAGCGAAGATCTGGCTGAGGACGGCGGCGCCTGCGGAGGCATTCTGCAGGGCGGTGCCCACCTCAGCGGTCAGATCGCTCTCCAGCCGGGCGGCCCGGAGGGAATCGTCGTCCTCCACGGAGATCAAAATGGCGGAGGACAGCCGGTCCAGATAGCCGTTTTGCAGCAGGGAGCCCACGATAGCGTTGACCGCCACCTTCAGTTGAGTACCTTTGAGGTCCATACCCTCCAGAATTACCTCCGCGTCCTGGTTCAGGGCGTCGGCGGAGAGCACTTTTTCACTTTTGCTGACCTGCAGCTGGATGCTGGGGTTTACGTCCAGGGAGACTACGGAGGCCACGGCGTTGGCGCTGCGCCAGCTGGTCACGCCAAAGACACAGCACACCACGGCCAAAGCGGCGGCCACGGCCATGGGCGCCCAGCGCCTGCGGGGCTTTTTGTACTCGGACATGGGAATCACGGTTCCTTTCTGGGCCTTACAGGAGGCCGCGATGCGATCCCACGGGTCCGGCGCGGCATGATCCACGGCGGTGCGCAGCCGCTGGTGGATTTCCTGCTCGGAAATATTGTCCATATCAGTTGGCCTCCTTCCATGCAAGCTGGAGCTTTTTCAAAGCCCGGTTGTATTTGGACAGAACAGTGGGAAGCGGCAGAGACAGCATGGCGGCGATTTCCCGGTGCTTCAGTCCGCTCAAGGCGTGGAGGACGACGATCTGCCGCTCCTGGTCCCCCAGGGCCTCCAGCAGGGCCTGCAGCGTCAGCCGGTCCTCCTGGGTGACGGCAGGAATCTCCGCCAAGCAGTCCTGCCAGTCCTCCT
>CATZYY010000141.1 GCA_958426425.1 uncultured Oscillospiraceae bacterium | reverse complement strand
CACACAGCACACCAGCGTCACCAGAGAGAACACCGTCACCAGCTTTGCCTCGCTCCAGCCGGACAGCTCCAGGTGGTGGTGCAGCGGCGCCATCTTGAAAAAGCGCTTGCCGTGAGTGAGCTTGAAATAGCCCACCTGAATGATGTCCGACAGGGTCTCCAGAATGTAGATGATGCCCACGGGAATCAGGATCAGGGGCATATCCATGGCAAAGGCCAGGGCCGCCACGGCACCGCCCAGAAAGAGGCTGCCGGTATCGCCCATGAAGACCTTGGCGGGGTGGTGATTGTACACGAAAAAGGCCGCCAGGCCCCCGGCCAGAGCCGCCGGGAACAGTGCTCCGGACCCATCGGCGCTCCAGAACCCGCTGGTCACGGCGAAGAACACCATGACCACAAAGGTAACGCTGCAGGCAAGGCCGTCGATGCCGTCCGTCAGGTTCACGGAGTTGACACAGCCCACAATGACAAAGGCGGCGAACACCAGATACAAAATCCAGTTGATCTCCAGGCTGACGTCCGCAAAGGGAATGTAAAGCCAGTTGCTGAGCAGCTCCTCATAGCGCATCAGGCACAGGAAGACCACTGCCGCCGCCAGCTGCAAAACGAACTTCTGCTTGGCGGTCAGTCCCTCGTTCTGATGCTGCCGCACCTTGCGGTAATCATCCACAAAGCCGATCAGTCCGAAAATCAGGGCGAACAGGTACACATACAGGTGCACGAACTCCCCGTTCAGCATGTTCTGCCAGCCCAGGACGAACACCGCCACGCCGGCGCCCAGAATGAACATGATGCCGCCCATGGTGGGGGTTCCGGCCTTGGACATGTGCCAGGTGGGACCGTCGGCGCGAATCTCCTGTCCGGCCTTGAGCTTGCGCAGCTCCGGAATTAAAAAGCGGCCGATCACCAGTGTCAGCACAAAGGCCGCGGCGGCCGCGATCATAATTTGTGTCATAACTCTCTCCCTCTCCCAGCCGGGCACAGCCCCGGCTCTTTTGTATGGCGGTCCCTCCGGCGGGTACGTTCATTCCCCAGGTGTCCGTCCGGTCTTTCTCTCCTTCAAACCATGCTTGCCGCCGGACTTCCCGCGCTCAACCCTTGGCCAGGTACTCCGCCACGATCTCCCGTTCGTCCATATGGTGTTTCACATGGTTGATTTCCTGGTATGTCTCATGGCCCTTGCCGCACAGCACGATCACATCGCCCGCTTCCGCATGGTCCATGGCCCAGTGGATGGCCTCGATCCGGTCCTCGATGACCACGCGGGGGGTGTCGCTGCCCTCCAGGCCCGGCAGGATGTCGGCGATGATGTCGCCGGGCTTCTCGGTCCGGGGATTGTCGGAGGTCACCACCACAAAGTCTGCGATGTTTGCGGCGATCTTGCCCATCTTGGGCCGCTTGGTCTTATCCCGGTCGCCGCCGCAGCCAAACAGCGCCACGGTGCGGCCCTTGGCAAAGCCCTTGACGGCGGTCAGCACGTTCTTCAGGCCGTCGGGGCTGTGGGCGTAGTCGATGAGGATGGTGTAGTCCTTACCGGGGGTGGGTACCACCTCCACCCGGCCCTTCACATGGGGCACCCGGCTGAGGGCGTCGGCGCTTTTCTCCAGGGGAATCCCCAGGGCCAGGGCCGCCCCCAGCACATCCAGCGTATTATATACCATAAACCCGCCGGGAATGCCAACAGAAATGGGGACACGCTCCGTTTTTGTCACGGCGTCGAAGGAAATGCCCTCGGCCCCCAGAACCACATGCTCCGCCCGCAGGTCCGCCGCCGCCTTTTCGGCGTAGGTAAAGAGGCGGCAGGTGGCCTCCGCCGTCAGCCGTTTGGTCCAGGGGTCGTCGGCGTTGACCACGCCCACGGCGCAGTGACGGAACAAAATGGCCTTGGCGTCGCAATAGGCCTCCATGGTCTTGTGGAAATCCAGGTGGTCCTGGGTGAGATTGGTGAACACGCCCACGTCGTATTCCACCCCGTAGACCCGGTCCAGGGCCAGGGCGTGGGAGGAGACCTCCATGACCACATGGGTGCAGCCGGCATCCCGCATCCGGGCAAACAGGCGCTGGACCTCGAAGGACTCCGGCGTGGTGCGCTCCGTGGGGATTACCTGGGCGCCGATCATATTCTGGTTGGTGCCGATCAGGCCCACCTTGGCCCCGGCCTCCTGCTCCAAAATGGCCTTGAGCAGGTAGGTGGTGCTGGTCTTGCCGTTGGTTCCGGTAACCGCCGCCATGGTCATGGACCGGGCAGGATGGCCGAAGAAATTGGCCCCGATCACCGCCAGGCTCCGGCGGGAATTTTCCACCTGGACGTAGGGCACCGCCCCGTCGGCGGGGGGCTCCTCGCAGATCACCGCGGCGGCGCCGGCGGCGGCCGCCTTGCCGATGAAGGCGTGGCCGTCGGCGGCAAAGCCCCGCATGGCCACAAACAGATCGCCGGGACGGGTCTCCCGGGAGTCGTAGCTGACATTGGGGATCTCCAGCTCCAGGTCCGCCGTGGCGGACAGGATGGGAATGTCTTTGAGCAGGTCTCTCAGTTTCATGGCGCAGCGCCCCTTCTCTCTCATTTCGGTGCCCCGCCGTCTGCCGCCGGGGCTGCCGCATCCATTATAGACAGTCCGTTTTGGAATGTATACGGTGGAAAGTGCCGAAAACCACGTGAAAACTGCCGGGAAATCAGTCCAGAACGGAGTTATCTCCAAATTGGACGGTAACCACGGTGCCCGCCTCCACCTCTGTGCCGGCGGCGATGTCCTGGGCGATGGCGTGGACGTCGCCGGAGCTGGCGGTGGTGGCGCCGGCCACCTTCATAATAAGGCCCGCGTTGGTGATGGCCTGATTGGCGGCGGAGGCCGTCTTGCCGATGACATTGGGCACGGTGCAGGGCGTATCCGGTTTCTCCTGGCCCAGGTACAAAATAACCGTGGCGTTGTTGGGCACGATGGCGCCGCCGGCGGGGGTCTGGTCGGTGACGGTGTCGCCGTCGCCTACGGTGCGGTAGCCAAAGCCGGCGCTGTCCAGCTTTGCCTTGGCCTCAGCGGCGGTCTTGCCCACCACGTTGGGTACGGAGGCGTCGGCGCCCACCAGCTGCTCGGCGGTGTACTCCGGCTCAATGCCCAGGTACGGCAGGATATCGCTCATAATGGAGCTGGCAATGGGGGCCACCATGGTGCCGCCGAACACAGCGGTGCCGGTGGTACGGCTGGGGGTGTCCATAGTCAGCAACATGATGACCTGAGGATCGTCCGCCGGAGCAAAGCACATGAAGGACACCACCACGTCGTTGGTGCCGGTCTTATCGGCGGTGCCGGTCTTGCCGCCGATGCGGTAGCCGGCCACCTGTCCGTTGCGGCCGCCGCCACTGGCCACCACGTACTCCAGGCACTCCCGCACCAGGGCGGAGGTCTCCTCGCTGATGACCTGCCGGGTATAGGTGGGCTCGTGCTGGTGGACCACATTGCCGTCGTCATCCAGAATCTGATCCACCACATAGGGGGTGTAGAGATAGCCGCCGTTGATGCAGGCGGACTGGGCCCGGATTAGCTGCAGGGGAGAGATGTTGAAGGTCTGGCCGAAGGCATAGGAGGCCAGAGACACTACTCCCTGGTTGAAAGTCTCCTCACTGGCGAAGATGCCCCACTCGATCTCTGCGGGCAGGTCCACCCCGGTGGACTCCATGAAGCCGAAGGATTTGAGGTACTCGTAATAGGTTTTGTTACCGATCTTCAGTCCGATGGCAATAAAGGCTGGATTGCAGGAATTTCCGGTGGCCTCTTTCAGGGTCTGGACCCCGTGGCCGCTGTGGTTGGAGCAGCCCATGTTCCAACCGCCCACTTTTACCGAGCCGGTGCAGGTGAAGGTGCTGGCCATGGTGACCAGGCCCTCCTCCAGAGCCGTAGCCAGGGTGATAGGCTTGAAGGTGGAGCCGGGCTCATAGGTGTCCTGATAGCACTTGTTGCGCCACTGTTTGTACTGGGCCGCCACCTTGGCCTCAGACACGGCGCTGTTGTAGGCCTCCTCGTCGGCGTAGGAGCTGCGGTTGGCCTCCAGCTCCGCCAGTGTGGCGTCCAGGCTCTCCTGGAGGGTCTCGTCGTAGATGGCGCTGTAATCATTGAGGTCGTAGTTGGGATAGGAGGCCATGCCCAAAATGGCGCCGTTCTGGGGGTTCATGACAATGCCGGTGGCACCGTTGGCGGGGTCAAACTTGGCAATCATACTCTCCAGGCCCTTTTCCAGATAGTACTGGACATTGCGATCCAACGTCAGCACCAGATTGTTGCCGTTTTCCGCGTCATTTTGCTGCTCGTACTGGAACAGCAGAGGCTGGTTGTTGGCGTCCTTGGCAGTGACCGTCAGGCCTGTGGTGCCCTGAAGCACGCTGTCGTACTTGGCCTCCAGGCCGTAGGCGCCGATATCGTCGGCGTTGATGAAGCCAATGACGTTGGAGGCCAGCGTCCCGTAGGGGTAATAGCGCTTGGTATCCGTGCGCAGGTAGATGCCCCGGAGGCGGGTGGGGCTCTTGGTGGGATTGGAGATCAGGACGGTCTGCCCCTCGTCGTTGACAGTGGTCAGCTGGTTGCCCTCGTCGTCGATCTCGCCGTTGACAAAGCGGCGGACCTCGTCGGCTACATCCTGCTCCGCCTTTTCCGCCACTACCTCGTACTGGGAGTAGGTGCGCTCCATTTTTTCCAGGAGGGTGGTTTCGTCTACTTCCAGAATCCGGCTGAGGCCCCGGGCAATATAGGCCTGGTCCAGCACCTCCGGCGCCGTGTAAGTCTCCCCGGCCTCTGCGGCCTTCTTTGCCGCCTCCTCAATGTTCTTTTCCTGGGTCTCTACATATTCCGCAATGTCCAGAGGGGAGAGGAAAATGGTCTCCGCTGTGGAGGACACCGCCAGCACATTGCCGCCGGTATCGTAGATCGTGCCGCGGGAGGCGCTGATGACGGTGCTGGCCGTCTGCTGATTGACGGCCCTGGTCCGCAGGCTCTCATACTGGTTCACCTGCAGGTCGTAGAGCTTGAAAAACAGCACAACGAAGGTGGCTACGCCCAGGACCAGCATAATCAGCACGGTTCTGCCCCGAATGACCTGATTGGCCCGCCGGGCGGCGTCGCTCTTTCTTCTGGGTAAATGTGCCATAGAACGGTCTCCTCTCATGCCGGCGCCGCCGGCGTCGGTCCGCAATACCAAAGCAAGGAGTAAGAAGTCCGCCTTCTTACTCCTCACTTGCTGATCCATTATAGTGCGCGGCTCAATCGAAATATTCCACCACGGCATAGATCCCGTGATTCAGAGATGTGAGCAGACGGCTGAGAATGCCCGGCTCCTCCTGCTGATAGACCACGACGCTGTCTCCGTCGGACAGGTCCACGTAGTAAATCTGGCTGCTGCTGGGCTTGCTCATACCGGCGGCCTCCGCCGTCTCCTTCACGGCGTCCAAATCAAACAACTGCTCATGCTGGGTGGTCAGGGCCACATTCTCCGTTTCCAGCTCCGCCAGCTGGTTTTTCAGGGCCACGGTGTCGGCAGAAATGGCCGTCAGCTGCACGTAGCTCAAAAGCACCAGCACCGCCAGGGCGGTCACAGCGCCGAAGCCCACCACGGATAGAAGGGACAGGTGCTGCCGCTGCCGGACCTGTGCCCGGGCGGCCCGGCGGACCTGCGGCTTTTCCGCAGGCTGCGCCGACTCCTGATTCCGGGGCGCCTCGCCGGCGTGCCGGAGGGCCCGCTCCCGAACTTCCAGGTCCAGGTCATAGGCCAGATTTCCATATACGCCGCTTTGATTGCGATAGCGCAGTTCGCGGGCCGCAGACGACACAGCGGTTCCTCCTCTCTCCCGGTTTCTCACACACAAAGGGGGCTCGTCCCCCGTTAAAGATCAAATGGGTCGCATTTTTCCGCCACCCGCAGCTTGGCACTGCGGGCGCGGGGGTTGTCCTCCAGCTCAGCCGCGTCGGCCACAATGGGCTTCCGGGTCACCAGACGCACCTTGGGCTTATTTCCGCACACGCACACCGGAAACTCCGGCGGGCAGGTACAGCCCCGGGCCAGGTCCCGCAGGGTGTTTTTTACGATGCGGTCCTCCAGGGAGTGGAAGGTGATCACCGCCAGCCGCCCGCCGGGATTGAGCCCCTCCACCGCCGACGTCAGCATGGGCGGCAGGGCGTCCAGCTCGCCGTTGACGGCGATGCGGATGGCCT
>CATZYY010000140.1 GCA_958426425.1 uncultured Oscillospiraceae bacterium | reverse complement strand
TCAACTGCCACTGGGCGCTTTCACTCTGGAGCTCCACCATGTGCCGGAACAGACCGCCCTCCGCCATCAGCTCCTGCGGGGAGCCTTGCTGCGCCACTTTTCCGTCCTTCAGCACCACGATATGATCCGCCCCGGCCACGGTGCGCATCCGATGGGCGATGACCAGTACCGTTTTGCCTGCCAGAAGCCGAGAAAGCGCCCCCTGCACCTTGGTTTCGTTTTCCACATCCAGAGAGGCGGTGGCCTCATCCAGCAACACGATAGGCGCGTCCTTGAGCAGCGCCCGGGCGATGGAGATGCGCTGCCGCTCGCCGCCGGAAAGCTTGGCGCCGTTTTCTCCGATGGGCGTCTGATAGCCCTGTGGCAGTTTACTGACAAACTCCTCGCAGTTGGCGGCCCTGGCCGCAGCCATCACCTCCGCGTCGGAGGCGCCTCGCCTGCCCAGGCGGATATTCTCCATCACCGTGTCGTCAAACAGCACCACATCCTGAAAAACCATGGAGTAATCGGTCAGCAGCACCTCCGGGTCCACCGTGGCGATATCCACCCCGCCCACTTTAATCGTACCCCCGGTGATATCCCACAGGCGGGCGGCCAGCCGGGCGCAGGTACTTTTGCCGGAGCCGGAGGGCCCCACCAGCGCAGTGATCTCGCCCTCTTTGGCGGTAAAGCTGACATCATGCAGGACGGCCTCTTTATCATAGGCGAACTCCACATGGTCAAAGACAATGTCGTGTCCCTGGGGATGGAAAACCTCCGCCCCTTCGGCGATGGGCGTGTCGAACAGCGCGTTCATCCGGTCTGCCGACACCTGGGAGACAAATAGCTCGGCAATCAGTGCCAAGCTCTGATCGAAGGGCGCATAGATCCGGGTGATGACCATGAGGAACAAAAACAGCAGCATGAAGTCGATCTGTCCGGACAAAATCAGCTCCGCGCCCGTAAGGATCGTGGTCGCCACACCCAGCCGCATGATGACGCTGGCCCCGTTGACAAACAGGCCGGTGACCAGCTCGCCGCGGATCATGACCCGTTCATGCTCGTCGATCTTCCGGTACAGCCCGGCAAGGTAACGCTCCTCCTGATTGGTGGCACGGATCTCCCGCACATTTTCCAGCGCCTCCTGCATCCCGTCCGAGACCCGCACAGCGGCGCGCTTGGTCCGCTCCGCCTGGCGCTCAGTGAGCTTCCGGCTCCCAAACAGCAGGCCGAAGGCCACCGGCACCCCCCAGAGGCAGGCAAGGGCCAGCCGCCAGTCATACCAGAGCAGGCACACCGCGATCACGGCGGTGGATATATAGGAGCCGTACAAGTAGCCCAGCACATGGCTCCAGACATGCTCCATGCGGTTGACATCGCCCATCAGGGTCTCCGTCAGGTCGGCCAGATCCCGCTTGCCGAAAAAGCCGAGAGGCAGCTTGCGAAGCCGCTCCGCCAGACGCAGGCGGGTGGCCTTGACCTCACCGTACACCAGGCCGTAGGTGGCCTTGTACTGCTGGAGATGCGTGAGAAAGGAGAGAAGTGCAAATATCACGAGGCCAGCCAGCACCGGCAAAGTCGCAGGCAGGACACCGCCGGCCAAAGTTTCCATCAGGCCGGACATCACAAGGTACAAAATGCTGACCCCGCCCATGACTACCAGATTGACGATTACCGTCCAGAAGGTTCCCTTTTTGGTGTTCTGTACACCCTGATCCGTCAGGGCATATTTCCGTTGAAAGTTTGCTCCGAACATTATCGTTCCTCCTTACCGCTTTCCATTTTCCACTGAATCGCTTGATTGTAATCGGCCCACATCCGAGTGTACAATCCGCCTGCAGCGATCAGTTCTCCGTGGGTGCCTTGCTCCGTCACCCGGCCGCCCTCCAGAACCAGGATCTTGTCCGCGCCCACCACCGTGGAGAGCCGGTGGGCGATCATGATGACGGTGCGGTCCTTTGTCAGCCGTGCGAAGGCTTTCTGAATCAGCGCCTCATTTTCCGGGTCGGCAAAGGCCGTGGCTTCATCCAGCACCACGATAGGTGCGTCCTTTAAAATGGCCCGGGCCAAGGCGATGCGCTGGGCCTCGCCGCCGGAAAGATAGGTCCCCTCGGTTCCGATCACCGTATCCAGCCCCTGGGGCAGCTTTTCCAGAATGTCGCCGCACTGGGCGGCTTCCAGGGCGGCCAGCACCTGCTCCCGGCTGGCGTCGGGGCGGGCGGCCCGGACATTTTCCAGAATGCTGGCCTTGAACAGCCGGTTGTTCTGGAAGACAAAAGCCACCTGATCCATTAGCACATGGGGATCGATTTTCCGCACATCCACGCCGCCTACTTCGACAGTGCCGCTGTCCGCATCCCAGAACCGGGGGATCAGGCTGGCAGCGGTGGTCTTGCCCCCGCCGGAGGGCCCCACCAGTGCCACCGTCTGTCCCGGCTCGGCGGTGAAGGATACGTGGGATAGGGCGGGAATCTGCCCGCCGGCGTAGGTAAAGCTCACATCCCGGAATACCACCCGATTGTCCTTGGGCGTCTGGGGATGCTCCGGTACCGCCAGTGTCGGTGCGTCCATGACCGGCTGGATGCGGCCCAGAGCGGTGCCGGCCAGCATCATGCCGGAGGCCGCAAACATGATTTTGGCCAGCGCGGTGGAAATGATTGCGGAGAACACGGCGTAAAAAGCAAAGTTCGTCACAAATCCCGCAAAATTACCGGAAGCCAGCGCACCGGGAGCCAGGAACAGCACCACCGGCACCAGAAACAAAAAGGCGCCCTCGGTGAAGGTCAGGTTGATGGACTGGGGCACACGGCAAACATCGCCCTGATAGTGTTCTGCCTTGGCGCTGTAGTCCTCGATGGCCTGCTGAAAGGCCTTGAAGGAGTACACGGTCTGCTGAAAGATCTTGACCACCGGAATGCCGCGCACATACTCCGTGCCGGATTTGGTCATGCGGTCCTGAGCCGCCTGGTATTCTGCCATCAGTGCGGCATTCTTGCCGCCCATCATGCTGCACATGGCGAGGATGGAAATCACCGCCGCCAGCAGGCAGGCCGCGCCCATGCGCCAGTCAAACACAAACATTAGCACCAGCATGGCGATAAACAATGTGACTGTGCCCACGATGTCCGCCAGATTATGGGCCAGCAGCGTCTCCGTATCGGCGGCGGCCGCATCCAGCCGGCTGCGGATCAGACCGGAGGCGTTGGCGTCAAAGTAGCCCAGAGGCGCCTGCATCACATGGGCCATGCCCTGCTTGCGGATGTTGGCCGCTGTGCGGAATGCGGCCAAATGGGTACACATCAGGCCCAGAAAGTAGATGAGGATACCGCCCACCGCAAAAGCGAAGGCGATCCAACCGTAGTCCGTCACGCTCCGAGCCTGCGTCCAGTCCGGCGCCACGGCGATCAGATCCCGTGCTGCCAGCCAGATGCAGAGGTACGGGATCATGCTGCACACCATGGACACCGCCGACAACCCCAACCCCAGAAAGGTGAGCCGCCGGTGGCTGCCTGCGTACCCCAGCAGGACAGACAGCGCGTTTTGCTTCTTTTGCTGCACAAATACTCCTCCTTTTAAAGTTAGCTACCGCTAACCGATTGTGTAAAAAGAAAGGGGCGAAGCCCCGATCTTACGAAAAAGATTGGCGGTACGTTACTGGCCGATCAGCTTCAGCCAGCCGGCAGTGTAGAAATCCCGCAGCTGATCCACATAGCGCATGGCCTGCTCCTTGGGCATATCGTGGACGACGATCTCAAAGATGCCGTTGAACATCCCGCTGGCGATGATGTGGCACAGCTGTGCATCCAGCCGGGGGCATTCGTGCCCCAGACGGTGGAGCACCTCCAGGTATTGGAGGGTGTATTCCACCTCGACCTCCACCATATTGTGGACGAAATGCTCGTAGCTGGTGCCCTCGGCCTTGCACAGCAGCAGCTTCACCGGCTCCCTGTGGCCGCAGATGTAGTCCACCATCCAGTGGACGCACTGGCTGGACTCCAGCCCCATGTGCTCCGGCTGCTCCTTCTCGGGCATCTCGGCAAAGGCGGTCTGCGCCTCCATGAACCGGCCCATCAGCGCGGCGGCGTGGGGCTCCACGATGGAGGCAAAAAGCGCCTCCTTACTGGAGAAATAGCCGTAAAATGCGCCGGTGGTGACACCGGCCTGCTTCACGATCTGCCGCAGGGAGGCACCCAGAAAGCCTTTCTCCGAGAATTCCTCCATGGCGGCCTGCTGGATCCTCTCCAGTGTGGCGGTCGATTTCTCTTCCATCTGCGCCTCCATATAACAGTGATATATAACACCGTTATAATAAGGTCCGCGAGGTGATTTGTCAAGAGGGAATGTCCGTATCCGCGCAAAAACAGGCCGGAACGCTCCGACCTGTTCTGGATGAAAAAGAGTTTCATTTGACTGTCAGGTGGATCATCTTCACCATGCAGAACCGGTCCGAAACCGCCATGCTGATCTTGGTGGACAGCTTCAATCCGGTTCGATGGATGTGGCGGTAATAGGGTTCCTCGGCCAGAACCCCGACCCCGCCGCCGATTTTCCCGACCAGCTCCGCCGCCGAGTCCACATAGAAGAACATCTGCGCGTCCCCATGGCCCACCTGTTTCATGTACTTTTTCCGCATCATGGCCATGCCGCTTTTGCTCACGGTGTCAAAAACCACTTCAATCTCTCCAAACTCCGTGAGCATCCGCAGGAGTCCCACGACCTTACTCTCCTCAAAATAGTGGAACAGGCCCCCGGCGGTGACCAGAATGGGAGCATTCGGCGCATCCATGCGGATCTGCCTGATCCAGTCCTCGGCAAAGGCGTCCCCGGCGAGATAGGTCTCCCGCTCCGGCTCCGGCAGCAGCTCCCGACGGTATTCCACCACATGGGGCAGATCCACGGCATACCAGCGCGGCCTTCCATTGTCACAGCGGTAATAGGCCGTCTCCAGACCGCAGCCCAGTTGGACGATCACGCCGTCCGGCCTGTGCTCCAGAAACGCCCGGATGTACCGGTCCATATTGGCGGACCGGGCGGCGGAGGCCAGCAGGGTATACTGGCTCTGTCTGTCCTGCTCCGACAGGCCGGAAGGCAGTTTCTTTTTCAGTTCCAGCGCCTTTGGATCGTACAGGATCTGCGGGCAGTACTCGCTGGCATAGATCCTGCCCAGCATGGGGACAAACAGCGTGTCCTCCACAACACCCAACTTTGACATAGTCAGTTCTCCTGTTTGGACGAATTACTTTCTGCCCACAAGCAGACGGGAAGAGCCCAGCATCATCATGGCAGCCCGGCGGCGGGAGCCGAAGGCTTCTTCCGCGGTATCCATGAGCCGGACATCCTGATAGCCCATCTCCCGCAGTTTTTGGGCGAAGGCATCCATATCGCCGTACAGTTTGGGCTTCATGTCATCGTTCAGGGCGAAGACGCCGCCTTTTTTCAGCACCCGCAGGCTCTCCAGCAGCAGCTTGTGCATATCGGCTCCCATGATATTGTGGTAGACATAGTTGCTGATGACTGCGTCAAAACTCTCATCGGGGAAATCCAGATGATTGGCGTCGCCATGCCGGAACACACACCGGGAGGCCACGCCTTCACTTGCGGCGTTTTTCTCACAGAGGGCCTTGCTGTAATTGTAAACAGCTCCCCAGTAGTCCATGCCAGTGACCTTTGTCTCCGGCCAGGTCAGGGCCGCACGGATCGACAGCGCCCCGGAGCCGCAGCCGACTTCCAGGAGACTGCCCTGGCCGTCATAGTCCAGATGGGAGAGAACGACCCGGTGAACCCGTTCCATGATCCCGCCGCCGCCAAAAGCGTACTGACGCCTGATCCATGTGATCCAGACCAGCAGGGCTGCCAGCGCCGCCGTTCCAGCGGCAAGCACAGCCCCCGGCCGAGGCAGATAAAATACGGTGAATGACAGCACCGTCAGCACTGCCATGAAGACAAGCAACCCGCCCACCACATAAAATACCGGATTGGACATCCAGCTTCCGTAGTCTTCCCCGTGGGTGCCGAGCCGGATTTCCTCTTGTTGATTCCGCTTTTGCCGCATTTGATTTTCCTCCTGTTGTTCAATCTTTGTGTGCAGTTCGTTTACGGGTGTTCCTCCTTCACCTTCCGGCAGACAAAGGACGCCATGCTCTGAACCATTCGGACCTTTGCGGGCCCGAATGTTTCCTCCAGACGCCGCCGCAGGCTCTCCGCCGTCTCAAAGGGCG
>CATZYY010000139.1 GCA_958426425.1 uncultured Oscillospiraceae bacterium | reverse complement strand
ACCGAGCACTTCCACATCCAGCACGCCCTGACGGTGGAGGCCGTCATGGGCTGGTACGCCGAGAATCTGGGCCACGGAGACGAGGCGGATTTCTGGGCCACGGTGGGTCTGCTCCACGACGTGGACTTTGAGAAGTGGCCGGAGGAGCACTGCAAAAAGGCCCCGGAGCTGCTTTCGGAGATCGGCTGCAGCGAGGAATTCGTGCACGCGGTCTGCAGCCACGGCTACGGCCTCTGCTCCGACGTGGAGCCCACGGAGGAGATGGAGAAGGTCCTCTTTGCCGCCGACGAGCTGACGGGCCTCATCGGCGCCGCGGCGCTGATGCGGCCCAGCAAGAGCTGCCAGGATATGGAGGTCAGCTCCCTGAAAAAGAAGTTCAAGGACAAGAAGTTTGCCGCCGGCTGCTCCCGGGACGTCATCAAAGAGGGTGCCGAGCGGCTGGGATGGCCCCTGGAGGAGCTGATGGACAAGACTCTCCAGGCCATGCGCTCCAGCGAGGAGCACATTGCCGCAGAGCTGGCAAAACTGTAAGAGTTAGAAACAGAAAAACCAGGACGGGGCCGCAGCCCCGTCCTGTTATGTTTTGCAGGTTATAGAAACAGTGAGATGGCGCACCACACCAGAAGCAGCGCCATGATTTTATTGACAACCCGCGCATGCCGGGAGAACAGCCGTCCCAGCAGGGAGCCGAAGGCGGACCAGCACAGCGTCAGCACAAAGCCGGTGAAGGCCAGACCCAGGGCGAACAGAGCCACCACAGCCGGACTGGAGATGTTGGGGAGAATGTAGGCCTCCATGGAGACGATGCCGTAGATGTAGATTTTGGGATTTACAAACTGCAGCAGCAGACCCGGCAGAAAGCCGGACCGGCCGTCCCGGGCCTCCGCCGGACCGGACTGCCAGATGTGGATGGCCAGGTATAGCATGTAGGCTGCGCCCAGCACCAGCATGGGCAGCCGCACCTTGGGAATCAGGGTGTCCAGCACACCGCACAGGGCGGCGCACAGCAGCATTACCACGGAAAAGCCCGCCCAGATGCCAAAGTTAAAGGGCAGGGCCCGGCGGAACCCCAGACGGCTGCCGTTGCCCATGGACATGAGGGTATTGGGGCCGGGCGTGCCGGCGGTGACCAGAACGTAGGCGAGGAACTGAGGCCATGGAAACACAGCGGACACCTCCTTGTGCACTTTTCTCCATTGTACCGCTCGGCAGTGGATTGTCAACGGCAAAAAGGCGTCCGGGCCAAAAGGCCCGGACGCCTGAGCGTGGAGCTTACTCCATGGAGATGATATAGTAGTACACAGGCTGACCGCCGGAGAGCACGGCCACCTCCGCCTGGGGACAGCGCTCCTCAAAGAGCTTGCCTGCCGCCTGGGCGTCGGCCTCGGATACATCCTCGCCAAAGTACAGGGAGATAAAGGAGGCGCCGCGGTCCACGGCATCCGCCGCCAGTCGCTCCAGCAGAGCGTTGAGGTCGCCATCGGTGCCGAACAGACGGCCCTCCTCCAGGGCCAGGTAGTCGCCCTCGTGGATATCAAAGCCGTCAAAGTCGGAATCTCGGGCGGCATAGGTGATCTGAGCGGTGGTGACGGTGGGCAGAGATTCGGTCATGGCTTGGGTAATGGACTCGGCGTCCGGCGCCTCAAAGTCCACATTCATCATGGCGGTGATGCCCTGGGGCACGGTCTTGGTGGGAATCACCACAACGTTCTTCTCCGTCAGGGCATCGCACTGCTGGGCAGCCATAATGATGTTGCCGTTGTTGGGCAGGATAAACACCGTCTCGGCGGGGATTTTCTCCACGCCCTCCAGAATGCTCTCGGTGGAGGGGTTCATGGTCTGGCCGCCGGATACTACGCCGTCGGCCCCCAGATCCTGGAACACCGCGGCCAGACCGTCGCCGGCGCAGACGGCCAGGAAACCGTACTTCTTCTCCGGTGCAGCCGGTGTGGCGGGGGCGCAGCCTTTTCCAGCTTCCAGCTCCGCCTCCACGGCCTCCAGATCGTCGGTGCTCTGGGCCTCCCGGCCCTGGGCCAGAGCCTCCGCCTGGGTCCGCATGTTCTCGATCTTGGCCAGCTCCAGGGTGCCGTACTTCTGGGATTCTGTCAGGGCGCTGCCGGGGATGTTGGTGTGAACGTGGACCTTGAAGGATTCGTCGTCCTCGCCGATCACCAGACTGTCGCCGATGCTGTTCAGGTAAGTCCGCAGGGGCTCCAGAGAGATATCTGCAGAGGCCTTGCGGACAATGAACACGGTATCAAAGGCAAAGGTGATCTCCTCCGCTGCCATGACGGCGAAATCGGCTTTGCCGGTTTCCTCCGCATCTTCCGTCTGCTCCGGCATGGGCTCTCCCCGCAGCTCGGAGAGCATGCCCTCCAGAATCAGCAGATAGCCCTTGCCGCCGGCGTCCACCACGCCGGCTTTTTTCAGCACGGGGTTCATCTCGATGGTCTGAGCCAAGGCGTTGTAGCCCTCCCGGATAGCGTCTTCAAGCACTTTCTCCACATCCTTTTCCTCCGCCGCCGAGTCCACGGCCTGCTTGGCCGCCAGACGGGACACGGTAAGGACGGTGCCCTCGGCGGGCTTCATGACCGCCTTGTAAGCGGAGGAGACGCCCTCCTGCATGGCGGCGGCAAAGCTGGCCGCGTCGGCGCTGTCCTTTCCCTTGAGGCTCTTGGAAAGCCCACGGAACAGAAGGGACAAAATGACGCCGGAGTTGCCCCGTGCGCCCCGCAGCAGGGCGGAGGCGGTGATAGAGGCGGCCTGATCCACCGTGGAGGGGTTGGATTTGCGCAGCTCCGTCACAGCGGCGCCGATGGTCATGGACATGTTGGTGCCGGTGTCTCCGTCGGGCACCGGGAAAACATTGAGATCGTTGATGGCCTGTTTCTGGGCGGTAATGGCGGCGGCGCCGTGAAGCACCATCTGCTTGAACAGGGCGCCAGTGATTTGTTCGTTCATTCCTCTCGTTCCTCCCTCACAGGGTCATGGAGTCAACGCACACGTCCACAGCTTTGACGGGCACGCCGGTATTTTTGGTCACGACGTAGCGGACCTCATTCATAATGGAGCGGCACACGGCAGGGAGGTTCACGCCGTTTTCCACGATGATGTGCAGTTCGATGGAGATGGTGTTGTCATCGTGATAGGTGATGCTGACGCCCTTGCTCATGGCCTCCCGGCGCAGCAGGTGGACCAGACCATCGGTCATGGAACGATAGGCCATGCCTTTGACGCCAAAGCAGTTGGTGGCCGCCATGCCGGTGATGTTGGAGAACACGGCGCTGCTGACGGAGATCTCACCTTGTTCAGAATGGAATTGAATCATGAGAACGTCCTTTCTTTCCCCTGTATGGCGGAGAAGGATGACCCGCCCCAGAAGAGGCAGGTGTCCGTATATTTTTGGAATTTTATTATATACGATTCCGGCGTAAAGTACAAGTATAAAAAAGAGGAAGAACGTTGGGCGAAAAGCTATTGAAAAGAATGACCGTTTGCCGTAAAATATACAATCGACTATGAATGGTTTCCCGCTGGGCGGGAAGAAAGCGTGAATCATGAGGAAAACGGGGCCGCTGTGCGTGCTGGTCTGCTATGTGCTCTGGGGATTGCTGCCGGCCTTTTGGAAACTGCTGGGGGACGTGAACGCCCTGTATGTGCTGGGCGCCCGGGTGGTGTGGTCCATGGTATTGACCGGGGCGGTGCTGCTGTGGCGGCGGGACCGGCTGTCCGGTGTTCGGGCGGCGCTGCGTGACCGGCGGGAGCGATGCCTTTTGCCGGCGGCCGGGTGCGCCATCTTTGTCAACTGGGGCGTGTATATCTGGGCGACAGTCAACGGCCACCTGCTGGACGCCAGCCTGGCTTACTATATGAACCCCATACTGGCAGTGCTGCTGGGAACAGTGGTATTTCGGGAGCGGCTGACAGCTCTGCAGTGGACTGCGGTGGCGGTGACGCTAATGGGGCTGATGGCGGCGGTGATCCGCTGGGGACAGTTCCCCTGGATTGCCCTGGTGATCGGCGGCAGCTTCGCTGTCTACGGGGCCCTGAAGAAAACCGTCCGGTCCGATGCAGCGGTATCCACCTTCTTGGAAACGCTGACTATGACGCCTCTGGCATTGGCGGCGATTTTTTATCTGGATGCCCGGGGTCTTGGCGCCGTAGGCGTGCTGGAGGGCTGGCGGTGGCTGCTGCTGCCGGCGGCGGGGGTGGTGACCACCGTTCCGCTGCTGTTTTACGCCGCCGGGATCAGGACCACGCCGCTGACCCTCTCCGGTATTTTGATGTATGTTAATCCCACGCTTCAGCTGCTTTTGTCGGTGCTGTTGTACCGGGAGACTTTTACCGCCACCCACGCCATGATGTTCGGCTTTGTATGGGCGGGCCTGGGGTTATATCTGGCTGCCGGCGCGCTGGATCGGCGCCGTGAGAAGAAGGAGGATACCACATGCGGGTAATTACCGGCTCCGCCCGGGGCCGCCGGCTGAAAGAACTGGAGGGGATGGAGACCCGCCCCACTACGGACCGGGTAAAGGAGGGGCTGTTCAGCGCCCTTCAGTTTGATATCGAAGGGCGGCGGGTGCTGGACCTGTTCGCCGGCACGGGGCAGCTGGGGATCGAGTGCCTCAGCCGGGGCGCCGCCCAGGCGGTATTTGTGGAGCGGCGGCCGGACGCGGTGCAGCTGATCCGGGACAACCTGCGGACCACGGACCTCCAGGACCGGGCCCGGGTGGTGGCCGGGGAGGCCATGGCCTTTCTGGACAGCCGGGAGAAGTTCGACCTGGTGTTCCTGGACCCGCCCTATCAGTCCGGATTGCTGGAGGAAGCCCTGGATCGGCTGACAAGGTTTGACATTCTGAACCCACATGGTATAATTGTGGCGGAACACCCTGCGGATCGGCGCTTGCCTATGCTGCCGCCGCCCTATCGCCTCCGGCGCACATATCGGTACGGCAAGATCGCCGTCAGCCTGTACCGCCGGGAAAAAGACCAAGAGAACGAGGAAGAACGCCCATGAGAACAGCCGTCTGCTCCGGCAGCTTTGACCCCATCACATTGGGGCACCTGGATCTGATCCAGCGGGCCGCCGCCTGCTTTGATAAGGTGTGGGTCTGTGTCAGCCCCAACGCCGAAAAGAAAAATCAGATGTTCACGCCGGAGGAAAAGCTGCAGCTGGTACGCTGTGCTGTGGCGGACATGCCCCATGTGGAGGCCGAGCTCTGGCCGGGTCTTTTGGCGGACTACGCTGTGGCTCGGGGGGCGGATGTCATTGTCCGGGGCGTCCGGAATACCACGGATTTTGATGTGGAATACCAGTTGGCTCTCATCAACCGAGGGCTGTACCCTAAACTGGAGACCATGCTGCTGCCGGCCAGCCCCGCTTATCAGCATTTCAGCTCTTCCATGGCCCGGGAGATGATCCGCTACCGACAGCCCCTGGAGCGGTATCTGCCTGCCGCCATTGTCCCCCTGGTGCGGGAAATGATCGAGAAGAAAGGATGAAGCCCCATGGCAAATGACGTCAATCGCCTGATCGACATGATCTACGAGCGGATCGAGGATGCCAAGGCACCGCCGCTGAAGCCCCATCTGAGCATGGTGGACCGGGACGAGCTGCTGGATCTGCTGGATGAGCTGCGGGCTCAGCTGCCGGTGGAGATCAAGCGGGCCCAGGAGCTGCTTTCCGCCCGGGAGAAGTTTGTGGAGGAGGCCAAGCGGGATGTGGACCGCATGATGCGCCAGGCCGAGCTGGACGCCAAGGCCAAGATTTCCGACAGCGAGGTGCTCTACGCCGCCAAGGAAAAGGCCCGGCAGATTGTGGCCAAGGCCGAGGATCGCTCCCGCCAGCTGTATCAGGTGGCCAACGAGTATGCCGAGGATGCCCTGGCCCGTACGGAGGAGGCTGTCCGGGCCGCTCTGGAGGAGGTTCAGCAGTCCCGGGTTCGTTTCCGCAGCGCCTCCGCAGCCAAGATGCAGGAGCAGCGTGAAAAGCTGGAGGGCCGCGCCCAGGACCAGGAGGAGACTCAGTGAGCCACCAGTCGACCATAATCTCTAAAAATTTGTAAAAAACGACGAAGAGTTTGGGAAAACTTTTTTGGCTTATCCTAGATTTTGAGTAATTTTTTCTGTTTGAATCCCGTAAACACAAGATCTTGTGTTTACGGGATTCTTTTATTTTACGTAAACCTTGACGGTGGAGGTCGAACATCTGTTTCAAATGGGCCGTTTTGGGCCAAAAACAGGAAAAATCCACACATTTAGTGGGTTTTCCG
>CATZYY010000138.1 GCA_958426425.1 uncultured Oscillospiraceae bacterium | reverse complement strand
CCACGGACCCCAAGGTGCTGCTGTGCGACGAGGCCACCTCCGCCCTGGACCCCACAACCACTTCCTCCATTCTCTCCCTTTTAAAGGACCTGAACCAGAAGCTGGGGGTCACAGTGGTGGTCATCACCCACCAGATGAGCGTCATTGAGGACATCTGCTCCCGGGTGGCCATTCTGGACGGCGGCGTGGTGGCCGAGCAGGGCCGTGTGGAAGACATCTTCTCCAACCCCTCCACCGACGCGGCCCGCCGCCTGGTATATCCCGGCGGCAGCGGCATTGCCCTGATGCCCGCCGGGGAGCGGGTGATCCGGGTGGCCTTCAACGGCGGCACCGCTTATCAGCCCCTGATCGCATCCCTTGCCATTGACTGCGGCGTGAAGGTGAACATCCTGGGCGCCGATACCCGCAACATTGACGGAAAGGCCTTCGGCACCATGCTGCTGGGCCTGCCGGAGGACCCCAACGAGGCCGCCAAGGCCCTGTCCTATATCCGGTCTCAGCCCAACGTCACCGCGGAGGAGGTGGAATACCATGTTTGAGATTTTTACCGCAGCGTTCTGGAACCAGTACGGGAACCTTCTGGCGGAGGGCACCGTGGATACCCTCATCATGGTGGTGATCTCCACCGTCTTCGCCTATCTGCTGGGCCTGCCCATGGGGGTGCTGCTGGTGCTGACCGGCAGCCACGGCATTTGGCCCCACAAGGTCCTCAACCGCATTCTGGGCTGGATCATCAACATCGGCCGGTCCCTGCCCTTCATCATTTTGATGATTGCCATTATGGATTTCACCAAGCTGATTGTGGGCACCAAGATCGGTGTCCGGGGCGCCATCGTCCCCCTGGTGGTCTCCGCGGCGCCCTTTATTGCCCGCATGGTGGAGACCTCCCTCAGCGAGGTGGACAGCGGCGTAGTGGAAGCCGCCCAGTCCATGGGTGCCTCCATCCCCCAGATCGTCTGGAAGGTATATCTGCCGGAGGCCAAGCCCTCCCTGGTGCTGGGCGGGGCCATCTCCGTCATCACCATTCTGGCCTACACGGCCATTGCCGGCGCCGTGGGCGCCGGCGGCCTGGGCGACCTGGCCATCCGGTACGGCTACAACCGGAAGGTTCCGTCCATGATGCTCATTACGGTGATCTTCCTGATCGCCCTGGTGCAGATCATTCAGTTCGTTTTCAACCGGGTGTCCAGCCGCATCGACAAGCGTCTGGATACGCCCCACAAATCCTTTGCGCTTTCAGATCTGCTCTCTCGCTTTACCCACACTAAATAAATTCTCATTGTTTTCACCGCCTGTCTCTTTGGAATTCCGGCAGGCGTTTGAAAGAATCTTATTTCTATGAAAAATTGGAGGAAAAGAAGATTATGAACAAGAAGTTTTTGAGCCTGCTCCTGTCCCTGGTGCTGGCCCTGTCCCTCACCGCCTGCGGCGGCAATGACACCGTCGACACCGCGGAAACCGAGGACGGCGGAGACACCGCCGCTGAGACCGTTACCTTAAAGGTAGCCGCCTCCTCCACTCCCCACGCCGAGATCCTGGAGCAGGTCAAGCCCATTCTGGCCGAGCAAGGCATCGACCTGCAGGTGACGGAGTACTCTGACTACCCCATCCAGAACACCGTGGTGGACGAGGGTGAGGAGGACGCCAACTACTTCCAGCACACCCCCTATCTGGAGCAGTTCAACGCCGAGAACGGCACCGATCTGGTCAGCGCCGGCAAGATCCACTATGAGCCCATGGGCGTGTACGCCGGCAAGACCGACTCCCTGGAGAACCTGGCCGACGGCGCCACCATCGCCGTGCCCAACGACGCCACCAACGAGGCCCGCGCCCTGCAGCTGCTGGCCGCCCAGGGTCTGATCGAAATCAACCCCGACGCCGGTCTCAACGCCACCCCCAACGACATCACCAGCAACCCCAAGAATCTGGAGTTCACCGAGCTGGACGCATCCATGATCGCCAACACCATTGAGGAGTTCGATCTGAACGTCATCAACTCCAACTACGCCCTTCAGGCCGGCCTCAACCCCGCCGAGGATGCCCTGGTCTCTGAGGACGCCGACTCTGACGCCGCCCAGACCTATGCCAATATCATCGCTGTCAAGGCCGGCCATGAGAACGATCCCGCCATTGTGGCTCTGGTGGACGCCCTCCACTCTGAGGCTATTCAGGATTTCATCAACACCACCTACCAGGGCTCCGTGCTGCCCATCGACTGATATTCGGTAAAGCAATCCAAGAAAACCGGAGAGGCCTTTGGCCTCTCTGGTTTTTTGCACGATTTTTATGTTCTTTTCGTTAAGAAGTTGTAAAATGTTTTAGCAAAACAGGGTGGTTTTTTCCTGTTTACCATGTTAGAATGAAAAAAACGTCCTCTTTTGAGAGGACAATCTTCATAATAAAAACAGGAGGTCTCTTGACATGGCCGCCCAAAAGGGAACTCAATATGAGATCGATATGTGCAACGGCCCCATCTTGTCCAAGATGCTGCTGTTTTCCGTGCCGCTGATGTGCTCCAGCATTCTGCAGCTCTTGTTCAATGCCGCCGACATCGTGGTAGTGGGCCGCTGGGCCGGAGACAACTCTCTGGCCGCCGTTGGCTCCAACACTGCCCTGATTGGCCTTTTGACCAACCTGTTCGTAGGGCTTGCAGTGGGCGCCAATACCTTGGCCGCCAAGTACTACGGCGCCCGGGACCGGATGGGCCTCTACAAAACCGTCCATACCTCCATGCTGCTGAGCCTGCTGAGCGGGCTGCTGCTGGCGGTGGTGGGTGCCCTGGGCGCCCGCGGCATCCTGGTGCTGATGCAGACCCCGTCCAACGTGCTGGATCTGGCCACGCTGTACCTGCGGATCTACTTCCTTGGCATGCCGGCCACCATGGTCTACAACTTCGGCGCCGCACTGCTGCGGGCGGAGGGCGACACCCGCCGGCCCCTGTACTTCCTGACCCTAGCTGGCGTGGTGAACATCATTTTAAACCTGTTCTTCGTCATTGTCATGAAGCTGGACGTGGCCGGCGTGGCCATCGCCACAGTGATCTCCCAGTGCATCTCCGCCGCTCTGGTAGTGCGGTGCATGGTGAAGGATACCGGTCCCCTGCACCTGAACCTGCGGCGGCTGCACATCTACCAGGACAGCCTGAAGCAGATTCTCCGCATCGGACTGCCCGCTGGCTTCCAGGGCATTTTGTTCTCCCTGTCCAACGTGGTGATCCAGTCCTCGGTCAATACCTTTGGTGAGGTCATCATGGCCGGCAACTCCGCAGCCGCCAATATCGAACAGTTCGTGTATGTAGCCATGAACGCCCTGTATCAAGCCACCATCTCCTTTGTCAGTCAAAACCTGGGCGCCGGCAACTACCACCGCATCCGGCGGATCGTCATTCGGGCCCAGCTGTGCGTTTTGGCGGTGGGCCTGCTTCTCGGCAATGCCGCCTGGTTCTTTGGGAACACTCTGCTGGGCATCTATTCCCGCAGCGATGAGGTCATTCAAGCCGGGCTGGTCCGGCTTGGCATCTGCTCCCGAACTTACGCCCTATGCGGCGTCATGGACGTAATGGTAGGCGGCCTCCGGGGTATCGGCTACTCTGTGATGCCCATGATCGTATCCCTGATCGGCGCCTGCGGCCTGCGGCTTTTGTGGATTGCTACCATCTTCCAGATTCCCCGCTTCCACACCATCCAGATGCTCTACTGGTCATACCCCATCTCCTGGGGTATGACCGCCGGGGTTCATGTTCTCTGCTTCCTGTGGGCCATGAAGCGAATGCGCCGGCACTTTCTGCCGGAAGAGGAGCGCCTGCCGGATCCGGCCTCGTAACAACAGCTCTGCTCCGTGCATAACGTATAAAAGGGAGCCGCGCTGCGGCTCCCTTTTCTTATGCTTCAGGCGGTATAGGAAAAGCAGCTGCCCCAATGGGCAGCTGCTTTTTCACGCCGGGAAGTTTTGTTGTCCGCACCATACCCCCAGCGTTCGCTCACAGTCCCAGCCACTCCTTCACCGACAATACGGCGCAGGCACACAGCATCAGCGTCACTGCCGTGTGGCCCCAGGCCAGAGAGTAGCCCACAACGCCCTTTTCCCGCCCGGCCACCAGCACCAGCGACCAGAATACATACAGCGACACCCCGGCAAATACCAGAGCCACCCAGCCCGACAGCGCCGGCACCAGGGCCGAGGCCGCCACAAACAAAGCAAAGCCGATACCAGAGAGGATGGCGCCCTTCTGCAGCTGGGGCACCGTGGTCAGGAAAAACTCCTTTTTCATGTTGCGCGCTCCTTTGTATCAGTATCCGTTAACAATGACATCCAGTACTTTTCCGGCCACGGTGCCCGCAACGGAGCTGCCGCCGCCGCCGTTTTCCACCAGCACCACAAAGGCGTAGGGCGCATCCTCATTCCGCAGGAAACCGGCAAACCAGGCGTGAGGCTGCTGGTCCGCGCCCACCTCCGCAGTGCCGGACTTGGCGCAGATGTCCATGTTGGGAAACCGGCTGGTGCCATATGTAGCCTCCACGTTATAGGCCATCATGTCCGCCAGAGTTTCCGCCGTGCCGGCGGAGATCAGCCGTCCCGTATGGCCGGTGAGGTGCGGCAGGGACGGCAGCCCAAGGATGCCGGTGGTCTTGAGAATCAGGTAGGGCTCCGCCGCCTTGCCGCCGTTGGCGATGGCTCCCATGTACACCATCAGGGACGCCGGATTCACCAGGTCCTGGTGCTGTCCCACACCTGCCCAGCCCAGCTCTCCGTCGGTGAGGCCATCGAAGGCGAAGCTGCCGGCGGCGGTGGGCAGGCCGCTGACCGAGTAGCTGTCGGTGAGGCCCGCCTGCTCCGTGTACTTCTTCAAGGTGGCGCCGCCCAGCTCCTGGGCAATCTGGGCAAAGGCCACGTTGCAGCTGTTGGCAAAGGCTGTGCCGATATCCTGCTGCCCGTGGGTGCCGGAGCAGACGATGGTCTCCTCCCCCATCTGGACGCTGCCCTGGCAGTCCCAGGTCCGCTCAAACAGGTCCGGAATCTCCTCGATGGCCGCCGTCAGCGTTACGGTCTTAAAGACCGATCCCGGCGTAAAGGTGGAGGAGAGGAAGCGGTTGAGATATGCCCCCTTGTAGCGGTCGCTGGTCTCGATATCCGCCGGCACGTCCAGGGGGTCGTAGCTGGGCGAGGACACCATGCACAGCACCTCGCCGGTCTTGTAGTTGTAGACAGCCACGGTACCCGCCTTGCCTCCCAGGGCCTGATAGGCCTCGTAGTTGTAGCGGGCATCGATGGTCAGGTACAGTTCCCGCCCCCGCCGGGCGCCGAAAGCGCCGTTGAGAAGACTGTATCCCGTCAGCTTGTCGGCAAAGGCGTTGAGGGCCCCGGTGCCGATGTTGCCCTGGAGGTCCCCTACCGCATGGAGCGTGGCCTTGCGGACGGTGGCGCCGTCGTAGTAGGTACGCTTGCCATTTTCCACCCAGCTCAAAGCGTCTCCATCCCGGTCCAGCACTGTGCCGCTGGCCAGTTCCCCGCTGGTATTGTAGAGGTGGCGGTTAAAGGCTGAGGAGGCCCAGCTGCCGCCATCCAAAACATATTTCACCAGAAAGACGCCCAGCCCCGCTGTCAGCAGAGCTGCCAAAATCAGGCACAGGATGGCCCGCCGTTCAATTTTCTTCATGGCCGTCCTCCTTATCCGCAGCAAAGGGATCGCCCACCGGCTCCGTCCTGCGGCGGGCCTCCTCCGTCAGGTGCCGCTGCTGGAAGCGGCGAATGGCGAAGCTGGCGTTTTCCCGCGTGTCCGTGGCCTTCAGGTAGGCCAGCAGTCCCCAGGCCGACAGCATGGCGGAGCCGCCGTTGGAGACGAAGGGGAAGGTGACGCCGGTCAGAGGCAGCAGGTCCACGGAGCCAAACACGTTGAGGCAGGTCTGAAACACCAGCAGCGACGCCGCCGCGCAGGCGGCCAGGCAGTAAAAACTGGACCGGCCCACCCGGACCGCCCGGGCGGCGAAGAAGGCCAGCGTCACGATGGACCCCACCGCCAGAACGGCGATCAGCAGGCCCCACTCCTCGCAGAGGATGCCGAAGACCAGGTCCGTGTCCGCGGCGGCCACATTGTGGAGCCAGCCGTTGCCGGCGCCCATGCCCAGCAGGCCGCCGGAGGCCGCCGCCGACATGGTGCGGGTCTGCTGGTAGCCGGAGGTGGAGGCCGCCTCCCAGGCGTGGCCCCAGGTGGCAAAGCGGCTTAAAATATAGGGTTTAAACTTGACGATGATCCCCGCGCCGAACACCGCCGCGCCGCAGATCAGCGACAGCGTGGCAAAGTCCCCGGAGCGGAGATAGGCGATCACCAGGAAGGTGACGAAGAAGATGGCGGCGGTGCCGAAGTCGCTCAT
>CATZYY010000137.1 GCA_958426425.1 uncultured Oscillospiraceae bacterium | reverse complement strand
CGCAGCATCATGTTGCCGGTCATGCCCATGGAGCCCACCAGGCCCATGCCCAGCCGGTCCTCCGGCACGAAGGCCATGGACACGCCGCACTTGCGGATGGCCATGGGGTCCAGGCCCACCAGCTCCCGGGACTTCTGGTCGGCGGGGGCCTTTTCATCCTCGGTCTGGGGATGGAACAAAATACTGCCGGAGGCGATGGGGTAGAGGCCGGAGATGGCCTCCAGCAGTTCCCTCTGGCCGGAGCCGGCGATGCCGGCGATGCCCAGAATCTCGCCGGAGTTGGCGGTGAAGCTGACATCGCTCAGGCGCTTGACACCCAGCTCATCGTAAACGGTCAGTCCCTTGACCTCCAGCCGGGGATGGACGTTGACCGGGTCCGGGCGGTTGATGTTCAAGCTGACGGCCCGACCCACCATCATGTCCGTCAGGGACTGCTGGCTGGCGTCCTTGGTGGCCACGTCGCCGATGTACTCGCCCTTGCGCAGCACCGCCACCCGGTCGGAGACCTCCAACACCTCGTGGAGCTTGTGGGTGATGATGATGAGGGATTTTCCGTCAGCCTTCATGTTGCGCATGACGGTAAAGAGCTTGTCGGTCTCCTGGGGGGTCAGCACGGCGGTGGGCTCATCCAAAATCAAGATCTCAGCCCCTCGATAGAGGACCTTCACGATTTCCACCGTCTGCTTCTGGGAGACGGACATCTCATAAATCTTGCGGTTGAGGTCGATTTCAAACCCGTACCGCTCACAGATCTCCGTAATTTTTTGGCTGGCCTTTTTCAGGTCCAGCTTACCCGGCTCATCCAGCCCCAGGACAATATTTTCCGTGGCGGTAAACACGTCTACCAGTTTGAAATGCTGATGAATCATGCCGATGCCCAGGTCAAAGGCATCCTTGGGAGAGGAGATGGTCACGGGCTTGTCGTTGACGTAGATCTGACCTTCGTCGGAGTAATAGATGCCGGAGAGCATGTTCATGAGGGTGGTCTTGCCGCTTCCGTTTTCTCCCAGCAGGGAGAGAATCTCACCCTTGTGCAGCTCCAGATTGATGTCGTGGTTGGCCACGACGTTCCCAAAGCGCTTAGTGATGTGCTCCATTCTGATAGCGTTTTGAACAGTTTCCAAGGCTGTCATCCTTTCTCTGTGGGAGAGCGGCCCCTCTCCCCGGATATGGGCAACGCGGGGCAACGATAATTATATTTATTCTAACATACTTGATATACAATGTAAATCCAGTTCCCAGACTGAAGGTCGCCTTTTGAAAAGGCCCCTGTCCGGCCAAGGGGTCGGACAGGGGCACGATGGGTTTGCGTGTAAAAGTCCGGCAGAACCCGAAGGGGCTTAGTAAGCCTCGTCCAGCAGAGTGATGCCGTCGATCCGCAGATCAAAGTAAGGAGCGGAGCGATACTCAGACTCATGGAAGTAACCGTCGGAGATAACCTCGGTGTCAGGAGTGTAATCAGCGTCGGTATCCACGTCAGCCATATAGCTGGTCAGGGTCTCGCCGCCCACGGTGAAGGTGGAGGTGTCGAACACGTGCAGAGTGCCGGCCTCCAGAGCGGCCATAGCCTCGTCAATGGCCTCCTGAGTGCCCTCGGCAGCCACGTCGGTGTTCAGCTCAGTCAGAACCACGGAGCCGGTGGACAGGGTGCCGGTCCAGTCGGCGTCGATGCTCTCGCCATTCATCACGGCAGAGATGGCATACTCATAGTAGGGCTCCCAGTCGATGCGGGAGGAGATGATATAGGTGTTGGGGCAGGCGCTGATGGTGGAGCCGTTGTAAGAGACGTTGGGAACACCGGCCAGCTCGCAGGCAGTGGGAGCGCCCATGGAGTCAGCGTGCTGGCTGATCAGAGCGCAGCCATTGTTGATGAGCTTCTGAGCGCCTTCCTTCTCGGCGGTCTCGTCATACCAGGAACCGGTGAAGGTGACCTCCATGGTGGCGGAGGGGCAGACAGAGCGGGCGCCCAGGAAGAAGGAGGTGTAGCCGGAGACCACTTCGGCGTAAGTGAAGGCGCCGACGTAGCCGATCTTGGCCTGATCCTCGGTGATCTCGCCATTGGCGATCATGTCGTTGAGCTTCATACCGGCGGCGATACCGGCCAGATAACGGCCCTCATAGATGGAGGCGAAGGCGTTGTGGTAGTTGTCCAGACCCTCGGTGTGGGCCTTGGTGCCGGTGGAGTGGCAGAACTGGACCTCGGGGAATTCCTTGGCGGCCTGGATCATGAAGTCCTCATGACCGAAGCTGTCGGCGAAGATGATGTCGCAGCCGTCGTCCGCCAGCTCAGCAGCGGTGTCGTAGCACTCCTGACCCTCGGGCACGTTGGTCTTGAGCACATAGTCGGTGATGCCCAGAGCTTCGCAGGCGGCCTTGGCGCCGTTGATGAAGTTCAGGTCATAGGTGGAGTTTTCGTCGTGCAGGAAGATGAAGCCCACCTTGATGTCGCTGGCGGTGGACTCGGTGCCCTCCTCGGTGGTGGTGTCATCGGTGGTCTCTTCCGTGGTGTCGTCCCCGCCGCCGCAGGCCACCAGAGACAGGGCCATGACCAAGGCGAGGAGCAGTGCAAGATACTTCTTCATTCTGTTTTCCTCCTTCAAAATAGTTGGAACAGGTTGAGCCGTATGACAGGGCGAACCTTGTCTACTGTCATCATACAAGTTCCTAATGAAAAATTCAACTAAATTTTTGCTTTTCCTCGTTGTAAGAGCCATAAAAAAACGGTCTAAATTGATCGACCTTTATGAAATGTGCACAATTTAGCTGGAAAAAAGACAAAAAAGGAGAGCGGAAAATCCGCTCTCCTTGTGAAAATTAACAGATCAACCTTTTTTTCGAAAATGGAGGCTTACTGGGAAATGGACGTGCCTGTGCGGCCGGCAATGCCATCTTTTGCCTTTTCCAGCAGGGTAATCAGCGCTGTGCGGCCGGGTTTGGACTCGGCGAACTTCACAGCGGCCTGGACTTTAGGCAGCATGGAGCCGGGGGCGAACTGCCCCTCAGCCTCATACTTGCGGGCCTCCTCAGGAGTCAGATGGTCCAGCCACTGCTGGTCGGGCTTGCCGAAATTGACAGCCACCTTCTCCACAGCGGTGAGAATGATCAGCGCATCGGCATCCAGGGACTCGGCCAGCAGCTCAGAGGCGAAGTCCTTGTCGATGACGGCGCCGGCGCCTTTGAGGTGGTTGCCCTCGGTATAGTAGACGGGAATGCCGCCGCCGCCGCAGGCCACGGCCACGTGGCCCGCGTCCACCAGGGCCCGGATGGTGTCGATCTCAATGATGGACTTGGGCTTGGGAGAGGCCACGCAGCGGCGCCAGCCACGGCCGGCGTCCTCCATCACGGCGTTGCCGCGGCGGCGCATCTCCTCGGCCTCCTCCTCGGTCATGAAGGTGCCGATGGGCTTGGTGGGGTTCTGGAAGGCGGGGTCCTGCGGGTCCACCTCCACCTGGGTCAAAATGGTGGCCACCGGCTTGTGAATACCCCGGTCCAGCAGCTCCTCCCGCAGGGAGTTCTGCAGGTCGTAGCCGATATAGCCCTGGCTCATGGCCGTGCACACGGACATGGGGGCGATGGGATGGGTTTTGTCCTCGCGGGAGAGGGTGGTCATAGCAATGTTGATCATGCCCACCTGGGGGCCGTTGCCATGGGCCACGACCACCTCATGGCCCTCTTCGATCAGGTCGGCGATGGCCTTGGCCGTGTGCTTCACAGCGGCCATCTGCTCCGGCAGGTTGTTGCCCAGGGCATTGCCGCCCAGGGCGATGACGATCCGTTTACCCATAATGGTGTATCCCCTTTACATAGTCAGACTATCCGATAGTTTTGGCGGGAATAAGCATGCTATTCCCGCCAAAACCCAAAAGTCTCAAAAATATTTCAGATCGGATCAGAAGAGCTTGCGCTTGTCGGCGCCGTCCAGAGCCATCAGGGCGGACACGGGGTCCTTCACCTTGCTCATCATGATCATGGCGGCGATGACATAGGGCTTGTAGCTGGCCTCTTTGTACAGCGGCTGGATGTAGCGGTCGAACACGGAGTTGTCCACCTCGCCCTCCTTGCAGCTCAGGCCGGTGATGTCGGCGGGCAGGCAGTGCATGTACAGGGCGCTGCCGTTCTTGGTCCGCTTCATCATCTCCTCGGTGCAGCTCCAGTTCTTGAACTGGGCGTTCTGCGCCAGGAGCTGCTTCTCCAGAGCGTCGATGCCGTCCTTGTCGCCGGCCTGATACAGCTTGGTGCGCTGCTCCATGGCGGCGAAGGGAGCCCAGGACTTGGGATAGACGATGTCGGCGTTGTCGAAGGCCTCCTCCATGGTGGCAACCTTCTTGTAGCTGCCGCCGGTGGCGGCGGCGTTCTTCTTGGCGATCTCCTCCACCTCGGGCATCACGTCATAGCCCTCGGGATGGGCCAGAACCACGTCCATGCCGAAGCGGGTCATCAGGCCGATCACGCCCTGAGGCACGGACAGGGGCTTGCCGTAAGAGGGGCTGTACGCCCAGGTCATGGCGATCTTCTTGCCCTTGAGGTTCTCCACGCCGCCGAAGTGGTGGATGATGTGCAGCATGTCGGCCATGCACTGAGTGGGATGGTCCACGTCGCACTGCAGGTTCACCAGGGTGGGCTGCTGCTCCAGAATGCCATCCTGATAGCCCTCCCGGACGGCGTCCATGAAGGTCTTCTGATACTTGTGGCCCTCGCCGATGAACATATCGTCCCGGATGCCGATGACGTCGGCCATGAAGGACACCATGTTGGCGGTCTCACGCACGGTCTCGCCGTGGGCGATCTGGGACTTCTTCTCGTCCAGGTCCTGGACCTCCAGGCCCAGCAGGTTGCAGGCGGAGGCGAAGGAGAAGCGGGTGCGGGTGGAGTTGTCCCGGAAGATGGAGATGCCCAGGCCGGAGTCGAAGATCCGGGTGGACTTGTTCCGCTCCCGCAGGTCCCGCAGGGCGTCGGCCACGGTGAAGATGGCGTCCAGCTCCTCGTCGGTCTTGTCCCAGGTCCAGTAGAAGTCGGACTTGTACATGTTGTTGATGTGCAGCTTTTCCAGATGCTTGGCCAGCTCGATGGTCTTAGACATAGTCAAATCTCCTTAAAATGTATTGTTGAGGCGGCAGATTGCCTCGCAGAATTTTGCCGTATTGCGGCAAATGAATTTCAATTATTTTCGGCAGGACATGCGCCTGCCGAAAATTCCCCGACTCAGCCGCCTTGGGCGGCGTCCCCCAGTGACCGATGTCACTGGGGAGGGGGGGAGGTCGAGGGGGGACAAAGTCCCCCTTCGAATCTGCTTACTGGATGACGTTATCGGTCAGGCTCTGGCGGAACTCGGTGACGTCGGCAGTCTTGTTCTCCTCCTTGTAGAGGTTCACGGCGGCCACGTACACGGCGGCGCAGGTTACCAGATCCTGCTTCCAGGTGATCTCGTTGGGGGCGTGGGCCTGAGACTCGGCGCCGGGGCCGAAGCCCACGCAGGGGATGCCGTACCGGCCCTGGATGGACACGCAGTTGGTGGAGAAGGTCCACTTGTCGGTCAGGGGACGGTGACGCAGGTGCATGGCGTCGTACTTGGGATCAGCGTCGGCATGGCCGATGCGCTCGTCGCCGTACAGGGCGTGGTGGGCGTCGATCAGGGCCTGGACGTGAGCGGCGCTCTCCTTGTTGATCCAGGTGGGGAAGAAGCACTCGGTCTCATAGACGGTGCCGGTCCAGGCGGGACGGTCGTACATGTACATGCTGACCTTCACATCGTCGCCGTACTTCTTGACGGCGGGCAGGTCCCGGATCTCCTGCAGGCAGGAATCCCAGGTCTCGCCGGCGGTCATGCGGCGGTCAATGGAGATGGCGCAGCTGTCGGCCACAGCGCAGCGGCTGGGGGAGGTGTAGAAAATCTGAGAGGTGGTGCAGGTGCCGCGGCCCAGGAAGCGGGCGTCCTCGTAGTGGTCGGGGTTGTACTTGGGGTTGAGCATCTTCACCAGGCCCTTGATCTCGGTGGAGTCGGCGTCGTCGTTCTCGTTCAGGGCGCGGACGTCCTGGAGAATGTCGGCCATCTTGTAGATGGCGTTGTCGCCGCGCTCGGGAGCGGAGCCGTGGCAGGAGACGCCCTTCACGTCCACCCGGATCTCCATGCGGCCCCGGTGACCGCGATAGATGCCGCCGTCGGTGGGCTCGGTGGAGATGACGAACTCGATCTTCTTCTGGGCTTCTTCCTTGCTGGAGAAATACTTGTTGACGATGTACTGCCAGCACATGCCGTCGCAGTCCTCTTCCTGGACGGAGCCCACCACCATGATCTTGTAGCCGGCGGGGATCAGGCCCATGTCCTTCATGATCTTGGCGCCGTACACGGCGGAGGCCATGCCGCCCTCCTGGTCGGAGCCGCCGCGGCCGT
>CATZYY010000136.1 GCA_958426425.1 uncultured Oscillospiraceae bacterium | reverse complement strand
GGGAGTTGGTGCACACGGACTTGCCGGAGCCGGTGGTACCGGCGATCAGCACGTGAGGCAGCTTTTCAATGTCCCCGATCACATTCCGGCCGCCGATGTCCCGGCCCAGGGCAAAGGCGGTGGCCGATTTGTGCTCCGTAAAGTCCCGGGACTCGATGACATCCCGGATCATCACCGGCGTCACGGACTTGTTGGGCACCTCGATGCCCACCACGGAGATCTTGTCCGGAATGGGAGCAATACGCACGCCGGAGGCACCCAGGGCCAGGGCAATGTCGTCGGAAAGATTGGTGATCTTGCTGAGCTTAACACCCTGGTCCAGCACGAACTCATACCGGGTGACGGAAGGACCGTGGACCACATCGCCGGGGGTGGCATCCACTCCGAAGCTGACCAGGGTCTCCGACAGGCGCCGGGCATTGTTGCGCAGCTCGGCGCCGGCCTCCACGTGGTTCTCCCCCCGGCTCTCCTGCAAGAGGGTGATGGGCGGGAACTGGTAGGTGTCTTCCTCCTCCGCCATGCGCTGCTCGATCTCCGCCGTAACGGCGGCGGTGGCGGCAGCCACCTCCCGGGCGGCAGCCTTTTTGCCGGAGGCCGGAGGCTCCGGCGCCACGGGCATAGGGGCTGGGGCCGACTGGGCGGCGGTCTTTTCCGCTGAAGCGCTCTCCGCCTCTGCGGTGGGGATGGCGGGTTCAACTTTCCCGGCAGCGCTCTCACCGCCGGAGAGGACCTGATCCGGCGTCTTCTGCTGGTCGGACTTATGGCGGAAGAAGCCGGTAAACCGGCCCTCCTTCTTCTCCGACTCGGGCGGAAGTTCCTCCTTGCCGCTCTTGACGGGCGTCTCGTCCAGGGGAAAGTCGATCTGAGGGCGGCGCTCCGGCGCCGTCATGCGCACCGGCTCCGGCGCCGTAACGTGGATGGCCGGGGTCTTGGGGGGCTGGGGTTCCGGTTCCGGCTCCGGCTCGTACTGGGGGCGCTCCCGGAGCTTTTCCCACAGTGCCGCCGGGGTCAGCCGCAGGGCAATCATGACGGCCAGTATCAGCAGCAGGGCGAAAATAGGCAGGGAGGCATATTTGGAGAATACCGCCACAAAGCCCACCGCCAGGGAACCGGACACGGCGCCGCCGCTGTGCAGGGCCACGCCGTCGGTCCACAGGGCCTTCAGCACCCCGAATCCGGGGGTGTAGTCCCCCTGGGCCAGCAGCATATGGCCCAGAGCACCGGTCAGCAGCGGCAGCAGCAATGCACAGGTGAGGCGCAGCCGCACGGGGCGGCCATGGTGCATCAGCAAAATCAGCGCCGCCATCAGCAAGGCCGGGAAGGACAGCCAGTAGCCATAACCAAACAGGCCCTTGAGGATCAGGGCCAGCCAGTTGAGGAAGATGGCCTGCACCCCAAAGTAGCTGACAGCGGCACACAGGGCCACCACCAGCAGCACGATGCCGCCTACCTCCCGGCGGATGGGCCGCTTTTGGGGTGTGCGGCCCTTGCCGGAGCGAGAGGATGTACCGCCGCTCTTTTTAGTTGTAGTGGATTTCTTTCGTGTCGTGGATGCCACGGTAATACCTCCAGGAAAGCGTTTATTTTCCAAGCAGTGCCAGCACCAGCGTCAGCGCACCGGCGGCCCAGCAGTAGTAAGCGAACCAGCCGAAGCGGCCCTTGTCAGCAATCATCCGCAGCAGGCGGATGCACAGGTACCCGACACCCGCCGCCACGGCCACGCCCACCAGGTACACCGGCACATCGGCCCAGATGATCTCTCCCTCCAAAGCGCTTTTCAGGCTCAGAATGTTGGCGCCCAGAATGGCCGGGATGGACAGCAGGAAGGAAAAGCGCACGGCGAACTTCCGTTCAAAGCCCACAAAGCACCCGGCGGTGATGGTGGTGCCGGAACGGGAGATGCCGGGACAGGTAGCGATGGCCTGGGCCACGCCCACCAGCAGCACATCCACCAAAGAGGCGTTTTTCTCCGTCTTGCGGCCCTTGCGGACCCGGTCACTGAAAAACAGCAGGCCGCCGGTGATCACCAGAGCCGCCGCCACAAAGTACAAACTGTCCCCCAGGCCCTCTATCAAATCATGTACCGGCAGCACCGCAAACAGCGGCAGCGTGCCCACGATAATCAGCAGGATCATCCGCCGAGCCGGAGGCACCGGGTTGGGCGTGGACCCGTGGGCCAAATCCCGGACACCGTCGATCAGTTCCCGGATCATATCCACAATGTCCTGCCAGTAGGCAGCGAATACGGCGATCAGAGTGCCCAGGTGCAGCAGCACGTCGTAAAACCCCGGCACCTCTGTGGAACCGGAGGACAGCAGATGCTCCGCAATGGCCAGGTGGCCGGAACTGGAAATGGGTAAAAATTCCGCCACGCCCTGAATCAAGCCCAGTAAAATAGCTGAAAGCAGCGACAAATTCATCACGCTCCTAAAAATTCTCATGTAGCATATAGTATAGCATGGACGGGCGGGGAATTCCAGTCATATTTCCGCCCCCGGCAAAGACAAAAGCACGGAGTGACGGCACTCCGTGCTTTTGTTCATCATGACTCCTGACGCATGGCCTCCAGAGCCGCCTTGGCGGCGGCCTGCTCTGCCTCTTTCTTGCTGCGGCCCTCGCCCCGGCCGGCGGGCGCACCGCCCACGGAGGCCTCCATCACAAAGACCCGGCAGTGGTCCGGGCCGGACTCCTCCACCAGCCGGTAGGTGACGGCGGTGCCCGGAGTCCGCTGGACCAGCTCCTGCAGGGCAGTCTTGTAGTCCCGGCGGCGTTCCTCCACCGCCTCCTCCCGCTCCGCGTCCAGCAGCAGCCGGTGGATCAGGGCATTGGCGGCGTCGATGCCGCCGTCCAGATACACAGCGGCGAAAACCGCCTCCATGGCGTCGGCCAGGATGGAGGGCCGACGGCGGCCGCCGCCGCTCTCCTCGCCCCGGCCCAGCTTCAGATGCTTGCCCAGCTCCAGCCGCTGGGCCGCCTCATAGAGGCTCTGCTCGCACACCAGCGCCGCCCGGATGCGGGTCAGATCTCCCTCCGGCGCGTCCGGGTGCTGGCGGAACAAAAACTCCGCCGTCACAAAACCCAGCACCGAGTCCCCCAGAAACTCCAGCCGCTCGTTGCTGCGCAGGCCGGCAGAGCGGTGCTCGTTGGCATAGGAGCTGTGGTTCAGTGCCTCCGCCAGCAGCTCCCGGCTGTGAAAGCGATAATCCAGTTTTTTCTCCAGTTCCTCCATGGCGGTCTCCTTCAAAAGGAAACCCCGCCTGTCAGCGGGGTTTCCGGCTCTGTCAGTTCAGCTTGGACGCCACGTAATTGACGGCGTCCCCCACGGTCTTGAGGGCTTTCACCTCGTCCTCCTGGGCCATTCCCAGCTCAAACTCCTCCTCCATGGCCATCACCAGCTCCACCAAGTCCACGGAGTCGGCCCCCAGGTCATACTCAAAGGCAGTCTCCATAGTCACTTCGTCCGGCTCCATGCCAAACTGCTCGGCCACCAAGTCTCTCATCGTCTGGAAAATATCCTCATTGGACATGCAGATCACTCCTCATGGATTATGGTCGGTTCTTGCTGGGGTAATCATACGGCAACACCCTTCCCGGTGTCAATAGCAAATCAAATTTTTTCCGTTCCGGTGCGAATTCTCATGTACTCGATGTTGGCCTCGATATCGGCGATGAAGCCGCTTTCGGCATACTCCTTGGCCCGCAGCACCGCGTTGGTGATGGCTCTGGCGTCGGAGGAACCGTGGGCCTTGAACACCGGTCGGGAGATGCCCAAAAAGGCGGTGCCGCCCACCTCGGAGGGGTCCAGCAGCTTCTTCATCTCCATCAAATCGCCCTTGAGCATCCCCGCCGCCAGCTTGTTCTTGGTGCTGGCGGTCATGGTCTTTTTCAGCTCCCGCAGCAAAAACTTTGCGGTACCCTCCATGGTTTTCAGCATGATGTTGCCGGTAAATCCGTCTGCCACGATCACGTCGGCGGCGCCCATCATGGCGTCGTTGGACTCCACGTTGCCGATAAAGTGGATCCGGCCCTGATCCGCCGCCTCCTGCAGCAGGGCGTAGGCCTCATGGCGCAGATCGTCGCCCTTTTCCTCCTCGGCGCCGATGTTCAAAAGGCCCACTCGGGGCTTTTCCACGCCGCACACCCGCTGGGCGTAGAAGCTGCCCAGGTACGCGAATTGCAGCAGATACTCCGCCGTGCACTGGGCGTTGGCGCCGCAGTCGCAGAGGATCGCCCGACCGGTGGCCGTGGGCACCAGGGGACCCATGGCTGCCCGGCGGATGCCCCGGATGCGCTTGACCAGCAGCGTGGAGGCCGACAGCAGCGCGCCGGTGGAACCGGCGGAGATAAAGGCGTCTCCTGCGCCGGACTTCAGCAGGTTCAGTCCCACAGTCAAAGAGGAGTCCGGTTTGAGCTTAAAGGCCATGGCAGGATCATCGGCGATCTCCACCACCTCCCGGGCGTCCTTGATCTCCACGCCGGCAGGCAGGCTCTTCTCGCCGCAGGCCTCCACAGCCCGCAGCACCTCCTCCATGCGCCCCACCAGAATGATGTCCACTCCGTGGAGCTTGTGGGCGTCCAGGGCGCCTTGTACAATGGCCTGGGGGGCGTTGTCGCCGCCCATGGCGTCAATGATGATCTTCATGCCAGGACCTCCTCTTTCATCTGTTCAATGATATCCAGGGACCGCTTGGACAGCTCCGCGTTTTTATTGCGCTTGCCCTTCACCCGATGGTCCAGGGGCGGGATGATGCCGAAGTTGATGTTCATGGGCTGGAAGGCCGTAACGGAGGTGTCCGACACATACAATCCCAGGGCACCCACGGCAGTCTCCCGTGGAAAATCCACCGGGGCCATGCCCCGCAGGCGCCGGGCGGTCTCTACCCCCACCAAAAATCCGGAGGCGGCAGACTCCACATACCCCTCCACGCCGGTCATCTGCCCGGCAAAGGAGATCCGGGGCTCACTTTTCAGCCGGTAGTATCGGTCCAGCAGTCGGGGGGAGTTCAGGAAGGTGTTCCGGTGCATAACCCCATAGCGCAAAAACTCCGCGTCGTGGAGGGCGGGAATCATGGAGAACACCCGCCGCTGCTCCGGAAAGCGCAGATGGGTCTGGAAACCCACCAGATTGTAGACGCTGCCCTGGGCGTTGTCCCGCCGCAGCTGCACCACGGCGTAGGGCTCCCGCCCGGTGCGGGGGTCCTTCAGCCCCCGGGGCTTCAGGGGACCGTAGCACAGCGTGTCGTGGCCACGGCGGGCCATGACCTCCACCGGCATACAACCCTCAAAGACCTGCTTATCCTCAAAGCCGTGGACCGGGGCCTCCTCCGCCGTGGTCAGAGCCTGCCAGAAGGCGTCGTACTCCGCCTCCGTCATGGGGCAGTTCACATAGTCGGCGGTGCCCTTATCGTACCGGGAGCCCATCCAGGCCCTGTCCATGTCCACGCTGTCGGCGGACACCAGGGGGGCCGCCGCGTCAAAGAAGTGAAGGGCGCTGTCCTCCCCCAGCAGCGATTGCAGCCGCGCTGCCAGGGCGTTGGATGTCAGGGGGCCGGAGGCAATCACCACCTCCCCCTCCGGAATCTCCGTCACCTCGCCCTCCACCACAGTAATATTGGGGTGAGAGCGGATTTTCTCCGTGACCAATGCCGCAAAGCCGTGGCGGTCCACCGCCAGGGCGCCGCCGGCCTCCACCCGCGTGGCGTCGGCGCAGGAGAGGATGAGGCTGTCCAGCCGCCGCAGCTCCTCCTTCAAAAGGCCCACGGCGTTTTCCAGCTGATCGCTGCGCAGGGAGTTGGAGCAGCACAGCTCTGCAAAGTCGACGGTGGTGTGGGCGGGGGTCTTCTTCTCCGGCTTCATCTCCCGCAGTATCACATGGACGCCGCGCTTGGCCAGCTGCCAGGCGCATTCACACCCGGCCAGGCCTGCGCCGATCACTGTCACTTCCATTGGCTCGTTCCTCTCTCTTGACCTTTCCCGCCGGAGGCTCACGCCTCCGGCTCGGTTTTCTTGGCAGTAGATTTCACAGCGGTCTTTTTTGCTGTGGTCTTCTTTGCGGTGGTTTTGGCGGCCGCTTTCTTGGTGGCCGTGGTTTTGGCGGCAGACGTTTTTCCTGCCGCAGCCTTGGCCGCAGTCTTCTTTGCCGTGGTCTTGGTCCCGGTTTTGGCAGATGAGGTCTTGGACGCCGCCTTTTTTGCGGCGGGTTTCTTGGCGGCGGGCTTTTCCGCCTCATCGGAGGTCTGTGCCGCGCTCTCCTCGCCGTCGGTTTTTTTCTTGGGATAGCCCCGCTTCTCCTCCGGCAGGAAATTGCTGCAGGCCGGGTTGATGCAGAAGGGCCGCTTGAAGCCACGGCCGGCCTTTTTGAACATGGTGTGGCCGCACACGGGACAGTCGTCCTTCACCGGC
>CATZYY010000135.1 GCA_958426425.1 uncultured Oscillospiraceae bacterium | reverse complement strand
TCGGCCACTGCAAGGCCCTGACCATCGACTTCGGCACCGCCGAGAAGTACGGCGGACTCTGCAACCTGCGGATGGACGACACCAACCCCACCAAGGAGGACGAGGAGTACGTGGAGGCCATCCAGGAGGACATCCACTGGCTGGGCTTCGACTGGGGCGGCCGGTTCTACTACGCCTCTGACTATTTCGAGCAGATGTACCAGTGCGCCGAGGAGCTGATCCGCAAGGGCCTGGCCTACGTCTGTGAGCTCAGCCCCGAGGAGTTCAAGGCCAACCGGGGTACCATCGGTGTGCCCGCCACCTCCCCCTACCGGGACCGGCCCGCGGAGGAGTCCCTGGACCTGTTCCGCCGGATGCGGGCCGGGGAGTTTCCGGAGGGCGCCATGACCCTGCGGGCCAAGATCGATTTGGCCAGCGGCAACTTCAATATGCGGGACCCGGTGATCTACCGGATCAACTACCTGCCCCATCACCGGCAGGGCACCAAGTGGTGCATCTACCCCATGTACGACTTTGCCCACCCCATCGAGGACGCCCTGGAGGGGATCACCCACAGCTTATGCTCCCTGGAGTTTGAGAACCACCGCCCCCTGTACGACTGGGTGGTGAGCAACGTCTCCATCCCGTACCACAAGCCCCGGCAGATCGAGTTCTCCCGGCTGGGCCTGGACCACACGGTCATGAGCAAGCGCAAGCTGCGGACGCTGGTGGAAAACGGCGTGGTCTCCGGGTGGGACGATCCCCGGATGCCCACCCTCTGCGGCCTGCGCCGCCGGGGCTACACTCCCAAGTCCATCCGGAACTTCTGCGAGCAGGTGGGCGTCACCAAGTCCACCAACGTGGTGGAGTATGCCTTTTTGGAGCACTGCCTGCGGGAGGACCTGAACGCCACCGCCCAGCGCACCATGGCGGTGCTGCGGCCCATCAGGCTGACCATCACCAACTACCCCGAGGATAAGCGCGAGACCGTCACCGTGGAGAATAACCCCATGGACGAATCCGCCGGTACCCGGGAGGTGGCCTTCTCCCGCCACCTCTGGATCGAGGCCGAGGACTTCCTGCCTGAGCCCGTACCCAAGTACAAGCGGCTGTATCCGGGCGGCCCGGAGTGCCGCCTCAAGGGCGCGTATCTCATCACCTGCACCGGCTGCGTCCGGGATGAGAACGGCAATGTGACCGAGGTCCTCGCCACCTACGACCCAGACAGCCGGGGCGGTGACCCCGCCGACGGCCGGAAGGTCAAGGGTGCCACCATCCACTGGGTGGACGCCGCCACTGCCGTGGACGCGGAGGTGCGGCTGTACGACAACCTGTTCTCCGACCCGGAGCCCGACGCTGCTGACAAGAACTTCCTGGATTGCCTGAACCCCGACAGCCTGGAGGTCCTGACCGGCTGCAAGGTGGAGCCCACCATGAAGGAGGCCCAGGCTCCCGCCAGCTTCCAGTTCCTGCGGCAGGGCTATTTCTGCCTGGACAGCAAGGACTCCTCTCCGGAGCACCTGGTGTTCAACCGCAGCGTCAGCCTGAAGGACAGCTTTAAAAAGTAAGGCCCGGCGCAGTCAATGTAACTGTAACAGGATGGTTTTCCCTTCCTGCGTGGAATGATAGACAAGTGCTTTCGAGAAAAATGACCGCCGAAAGGCGGTCATTTTTTCTGCTCCTTTTTTGCTCCGGTGCCTGCGGCAGGGAACGTCGCGGCTTTTTTACAGTTCGATCTCCCGGTCCAGCTTGTAGAAGGTGAAGGTGCCGGTGCCCAGCAGGACACCCTCCTGGTTGGTGATGCGCACGTCGAACACGCAGATGGTCTTCCCGCCCTTGATCTCCGTGGCCACGGCGGTCAGGGTGTCGCCAGGGTGGCCGCTGCGGAGAAATTCGTAGCTGGTGCTGATGGTGACGGCGTAGTAGCCGTGGGAGGCCATGGCGGAACCGCAGGCGGTGTCCGCCAGAGAGAAGTACACGCCGCCGTGGGGCACGCCCACCGGGTTCAGGTGCCTGGGCTCCAGGGTCATGACAGCCCGGGCGGTGCCGGGGCCGATCTCCTCCACCCGGATGCCCAGCAGGGCGGCGTAGGGATTGTTGGCATTGCGGGAGTCCAATATTTTCTTCAGATCCATGGGATCGCTCCTTTGTATCAAACATATGGGGACAGTTTACTACAAAGTCTGTCGCCCGGTCAAATTTTTTCGGAAATTTTTCCCGCGCCGTCCTGCCAGCAGAACATTGACGTGTGGCATCCGACCGCCTTTGACGCCGTTTCATCCCGGGAGGCGGCCCCGGAATGGAGCGCTCTGAAAGGGACCGTGCAGGGAATGCCTGCCCACAAAGTATTCCGCGGCCCTGAAGAAGTGTATTTTTGCAGGCCGTGAATGAAATCCTGCAAAACAGGGTTTGAATTCCGTCGGATTTGTGGTACAATACGCAGGAACGACCGCGCCGGACCGGCGCGGCCACCCCTGCGGGGGACTGGGATGGAGGAAATTGCCGTGGCAAAGAGCATCCTACATATCATTGAGAGCGGCATGCGTGGCTTTTCCAAGGGCCAAAAGCGCATTGCCGAGTACATCCTGCAAAATTACGACAAGGCGGCCTTCATGACGGCTAGTAAGCTGGGCCGTCTGGTGGGCGTCAGCGAGTCCACCGTGGTCCGCTTCGCCTCGGAGCTGGGCTACGACGGATACCCCAGTATGCAGCGGGCTCTGCAGGAGATGATCCGCTCCCGGCTCACCTCCACTCAGCGCATTCAGGCCGCCGGAGACCTGTTCAGCAACCAGGACATTCTGACGGCGGTGATCCAGTCCGACATGGACAAGCTCCGGGTGGTCACCGACGAGGCCGACCGGGCGGAGTTTGACCGGGTGGTGGACCGGATTATGTCCGCCCGCCACGTCTATATCCTGGGGGTGCGCTCGTCCTCCTTTGTGGCGGGGTATCTGAACTTTTACCTGCACCTGCTGACGGAGAACGTGACTCTGGTCCAGTCCAACGCCGCCGGGGAGATCTTCGAGCAGCTGTTCCGGGTGGGGCCGGAGGATGTGATGATCGCCATCAGCTTCCCCCGGTACTCCAAGATCACCATGAACACCGTGAAATTTGCCAAGGACCGGGGGGCCTCCGTGGTGGCTATCACCGACAACGAGCTGTCCCCGGTGTACCAGATGGCCGACGATGCCCTGTTGGCCCCCAGCGAGATGATCTCCTTCGTGGACTCCATGGTGGCGCCCCTGTCGCTGATTAACGCCTTGCTGATCGCCATCGGCTACCGGATGCGCACCGATGTGTCCCGGACCTTCGCGGAGTTGGAGGACATCTGGAACGAGTACGGCGTGTTTGGGAAGATGGACGATGAGTAAACAGATTGTGGTGGTGGGCGGCGGGGCCGCCGGTATGATGGCCGCCATCTCCGCAGCGGAGGGCGGAGCCGCCGTGACGCTGCTGGAGCCGGGTGAGCGGCTGGGGAAAAAACTCAATATCACCGGCAAGGGCCGCTGCAACGTCACCAACAACGCCGATGCGGCCACCCTCCTTGCCAACGTACCCCGTAATGGAAAATTCCTTTACAGTGCCTTTTCCCGCTTTGACGGGCGGGACGCCATGGCCTTTTTTGAGGCCCTGGGCGTGCCGCTGAAGACCGAGCGGGGCAACCGGGTGTTTCCCGTCAGCGACCGTTCCTTCGACATCAGCGGCGCTCTGGAACGGCAGCTGCGCAAGCTGCGGGTGGCCATTGTCCGGGACCGGGCGGCGGCGCTGGAGACGGAAAATGGCGCCGTCATAGCCGTGACCGGGGAGAAGGGGACGTATTCGGCCCAGGCCGTGATTTTGGCCACCGGCGGCGTCAGCTATCCCGCCACCGGCTCCACCGGCGACGGCCACCGCATGGCGGCCCGGGCCGGCCACACGGTGACGGCCCTTCGGGGGTCCCTGGTGCCGCTGCTTGCGCCGGAGTGCGCGCCCCTCCAGGGCCTTTCCCTGCGAAATGTGGGGCTGACGGTGCTGGAGAATGGAAAGAAGATCTACACGGACTTCGGGGAGCTGCTGTTCACCCACTTCGGCGTCAGCGGACCGCTGGTGCTGTCGGCCTCGGCCCACATGCGCCGCTTTGAGAAGAAGGCCTACCGGCTCCTCATCGATCTCAAGCCCGCCCTGGACGAGCAGACGCTGGACAAGCGCCTGGTGGCGGACTTCACCAAGTACGCCAACCATGACTTTTGCAACGCCCTGAACGACCTGCTGCCCCAGAAGCTGATCCCGGTCTTTGTGGAGCGCAGCGGCGTCGACCCTCACCGGAAGGTCCACGACCTGACCCGGCAGGAGCGGCGGGCCGTGCTGGAGCTGCTCAAGGGCTGGACCGTGGACATCCAGGGGCCCTGCCCGGTGGAGCAGGCCATCGTCACCTCCGGCGGCGTGAAGGTGGGGGAGATCGACCCCAAGACCATGGAATCAAAGATTGTAAAGGGATTATACTTTGCGGGAGAGCTGATCGATGTGGATGCCTACACCGGCGGCTTCAACTTACAGATCGCCTGGGCTACGGGCCGGGCGGCAGGCCGCGCCGCGGCGGAAGACCAATGAGGGGAGAATCGAGACGTTATGACGGAAACCATCAGCGTGGCCATTGACGGGCCCTCCGGTGCGGGAAAGAGCACCTTGGCCCGGGCGGTGGCCCGGCGGCTGGGCTATCTCTATATTGATACCGGCGCCATGTACCGCACCATCGGCCTCTTTATCTGGAGGGCGGGCATCAATCCCCAGAACGGCGCCGCCGTGGCGGCGGAGCTGCCCAACATCCGGGTGGAGCTGCGCCACGGGGACGACGGCCTCCAGCGGATGTATCTGAACGGGGAGGACGTGACCGACCAGATCCGGCTGCCGGAGGTGTCCCGGTACGCCTCCGACGTGTCGGCCCACCCGGCGGTGCGGGCGTACCTGCTGGAGACCCAGCGGCAGCTTGCCCGGGAGCACAGCGTCATGATGGACGGCCGGGACATCGGCACGGTGGTGCTGCCCCAGGCCCAGGTAAAGGTATTTCTCACCGCCTCGCCGGAAGCCCGGGCCCAGCGCCGCATGCGGGAGCTGGAGCAGCGGGGCACCCCCCAGCCCCTGGAGCAGGTGCTGGAGGAGATCCGTCAGCGGGACTACAACGACTCCCACCGCGCCGCCGCGCCGCTGCGGCAGGCGGCCGACGCGGAGGTGCTGGACACCACGGAGCTGGATTTTCAGGAAAGTGAGGAAGCGCTGCTGTGCATCATTCAGAAGAAACTGGGGAGATGAAGCCCTTCAACCTGCTGTTTTCGGCGGCCTACTATGTGGTGGGCTTCCTGATGGGCATTGTCTTCCCGGTGCGGGTGGAAGGCCTGGACCGGCTGCCCCGCAGGGGCGTGCTGCTGTGCCCCAACCACGCCAGTAATCTGGACCCGGTGCTGATCGCCCTGAAGCTGCCCCGGAATTACCGGCTCCACATCATGGCCAAGGAGCAGCTGTTCCGCAACCCCCTGCTGGGCTGGATTCTGCTGAAGGTGGGAGCCTTCCCGGTAAAGCGGGGCGGGTCGGATATCCAGTCCGTCCGCAACGCCATCCAGGCCATCCGCTCCGGAGACAACCTGCTGATCTTCCCGGAGGGCACCGTGATCCGCAACGGCGTGGGCGTGGTGGACGGAAAGCCCGCCCAGGCCAAGAGCGGCGCGGCGGTCATCGGCATCCGCGCCGGCGCCGTCATGGTGCCGGTGTTTGTGGACGGGGCCCGCAGGCCCTTCCGCCGCACCCGCATCATCTTCGGCGAGCCGTATACCCCGGTGTACACCGGCCGCCACGGCACCGCCGACGAGATGCAGAAGGCCGCCGACGAGATTCTTGCCGCCGCCTATGCCCTGGGCGGTCAGGGCGTGGGAGGGGTGCCGCTGTGAAGGTCATCCTGGCCAAAAGCGCCGGCTTCTGCTACGGCGTGCGCCGTGCCGTGGCCCTGACGGAGGAAACCGCTGCCCAGGGCGGCTGCTGGATGCTGGGGGACCTGATCCACAACGCCTACGTGGTGGAGGACCTGCGGCGCCGGGGCGTGCGGAAGACCGACCGTCCCGACGAGATCCCGGCGGGGCAGACCGTGGTGCTGCGGTCCCACGGGGAGCTGCGTTCCGTGCTGGAGGCGCTGGAGGGCCGGGGCGTGAAGACCGTCAGCGCAACCTGTCCCAACGTGACCCGCATCCAGCGCTTGGCGGCCCAGGCGGAGGCGGAGGGCCGCACCTGCGCCATCATCGGGGACCCCAGCCACCCGGAGGTCCGGGGCATTGCCAGCTGGGGCCGGAATACAGTGGTGTTCGACGGTCCGGAGGCAGTAAAAATGTGGCTTGCGGAGGACCCGTCCCGGCGGGAAATCCCTTTAACGGTGGTGGTTCAGACCACCTGCATTCGTGAACTTTTTGAAA
>CATZYY010000134.1 GCA_958426425.1 uncultured Oscillospiraceae bacterium | reverse complement strand
GTGGCGGACCGGCTGGAGCTGCCCACCTTCAACCACCACCGGGCCAGTGACGACGCCGCCACCGTGGGCTATATGCTGATCCCCTTCTGGAAGATGCTCCATGAGCGGGGGGTCGATACCCTTCAGGGTGTCAACAGGGAGATGGAGAAGCTGCGGCCCCTGGGCGGTAAGACCAACCGCTTCCCCAAGCATATCATCCTGATTGCACAAAATAAGGTGGGCTTGAAGAACCTCTACCAGATGATCTCCGCCTCCAACCTGAAATATTTCAAGCGGGTGCCCACCATTCCCAAGACGCTGCTCAACGAGCATCGGGAGGGCATCATCGTTGGCTCCGCCTGCGAGGCCGGGGAGCTGTTCCGGGCCGTGGCGGATCACAAGGACTGGGAGGAGCTCAAGCGCATCGCCTCTTACTATGACTACCTGGAGATCCAGCCCATCTGCAACAACGCCTTTATGCTCCGCAACGGCGACGTCCAGACGGAGGAGGACCTGCGGGAGTTCAACCGGGTCATCGTCCGCCTGGGGGAGGAGCTGGGCAAGCCCGTCTGTGCCACCGGCGACGTCCACTTCCTGGACCCGGAGGATGAGGTTTACCGCCATATCCTTTTGGCCTCCAAAAAGTTCCCCGACGCCAATGCGCCCCTGCCCATCTACTTCAAGACCACCGACGAGATGCTGGAGGAGTTTTCCTACCTGGGAGCCGAAAAGGCCTTTGAGGTGGTGGTCACCAATCCCCGGAAGATCGCCGACATGGTGGAGTCCTTCGAGCTGCTGCCAAAAGACCTGTTCCCGCCTCGCCTTGCCAACTCCGAGCAGGAGCTGAATACTTTGGTGTGGGAGAAGGTCCACCGGCTCTACGGGGAAAACCCGCCCCAGCTGATCGTGGACCGGCTGAATGTGGAGCTGAGCGGCATTTTGGGCAAGTACGACGTGGTGTACATGTCCGCCCAGAAGCTGGTGCAGAGGTCCTTGGAAAACGGCTACCTGGTGGGCTCCCGGGGCTCCGTGGGCTCGTCTCTGGTTGCCTATATGTCCGGCATCACGGAGGTCAACTCCCTGCCGCCTCACTACCGCTGCCCCAAGTGCAAGAACAGCGAGTTCATCATGGACGGGTCCTATGGCTGCGGAGCCGACATGCCGGACAAGGTCTGTCCCGTCTGCGGCACCAAGTACGTCAAGGACGGCTTCGACATCCCCTTTGAGACCTTCCTGGGCTTCGGAGGCGGCAAGGTGCCGGACATCGATCTGAACTTCTCCGGCGAGTACCAGGCCCGGGCCCACCGCCACGCCATTGAGATGTTCGGCGAGACCCAGGTGTTCCGGGCCGGCACCATCGGCACTTTGGCGGAGAAGACCGCCTACGGCTTTGTAAAGAAGTACCTGGAGGAAAACGGCATCACCGCCTGTCGGGCGGAGGAGAACCGGCTGACCCTGGGCTGCGTGGGCGTCCGGCGGACCACGGGACAGCACCCCGGCGGACTGGTGGTGGTCCCTGACGACATGGACGTGGAGGATTTCTGCCCCGTCCAGCACCCGGCGGACGCCGACGACTCCGACACCATCACCACCCATTTTGAATACCACTCCATGGAGGCCAACCTCCTGAAGCTGGACATGCTGGGACACGATGACCCCACCATGGTCCGCATGATGCAGGACCTGACCGGCGTGGACCCCCACGACATCCCGCTGGACGACCCGGACACCATGTCTATCTTCACCTCCAGCAAGGTCCTGGGCTACGAGAACGACGAGATTCTGGGCCCCACCGGGGCCGTGGCCATCCCGGAGTTCAACACCCGCTTTACCCGGCAGATGCTGGTGGACACCCAGCCCAAGGACTTCAACACCCTGGTGCGATTGTCCGGCTTCTCCCACGGCACCGACGTGTGGCTGGGCAACGCCCGGGATCTGATCGTCAGCGGCACTGCAAGCGTTCTGGAGACTGTGGGCTGCCGTGACGATATCATGCTGTACCTCATTTCCAAGGGCCTGGACCCCAAGATGAGCTTCAAGATCATGGAGAAGGTCCGTAAGGGCAAGGTGAAAAAGGGCGGCTTTGACGAGGGCTGGGTGGAGGCCATGCGGGACCACGACGTGCCGGAGTGGTACATCGAGTCCCTGGCCAAGATCGGCTACCTGTTCCCCAAGGCCCATGCCGTGGCCTACGTTATGATGGCCTTCCGCATCGCCTGGTACAAGGTCCATGAGCCCCTGGCCTTCTACGCCACCTTCTTCTCCGTCCGGGCCAAGGCCTTTGATGCGGAGTACTGCTGCGCGGGACTGGACGCGGTGAAGCGGAAGATCCGGGAGATTGAGAACAACAAGGACGCCACCGCCGTGGAGCAGAACCTGCTGACCACCTTGGAGGTGTGCTACGAGTTCTACCTGCGGGGCTTCCACTTCGACACCATCAACATCTACCACTCTGACGCCACCAAGTTCAAGGTGACGGAAAACGGCCTTCTGCCGCCCTTTACCACGGTCCACGGCCTGGGCGAGGCCGCGGCCATCGACACGGTGGAAAAGCGGAAGGGGAAGGAGTTTATCTCCATCGAGGAGTTCTCCATGTGCTGCAACAAACTCTCCAAGACCCACATCGAGCAGCTCAAGGCCCTGGGCGCCTTCGCCGGCATGGCGGAGACCAGTCAGATGACGCTGTTCTGAAATCCGCGGCGGAGGCCGCGTTTCATCCATCACTTTATTTTCAGGAGGAATCCCCATGCTGAACGAGACCGTAAGAGACCTTTTGAACCAGCAGGTCAACAAGGAGTTCTACTCCGCCTATCTGTATCTGGACTTTTCCAACTACTTCGAGGCCAAGGGACTGGACGGCTTTGCCAACTGGTACAAAGTCCAGGCCCAGGAGGAGCGGGACCACGCCATGCTCTTTTATCAGTACCTCCACAACAACAGTGCCCCTGTGACGCTGGAGGCCATTGCCAAGCCCGACGTGGCCCTGGAGAGCGAGCTGGGCGTGCTGAAGGCGGGCCTTGCCCACGAGCTGTATGTCACCGGCCTCATCAACGACATCTACGCCGCCGCCTACGAGGTGAAGGACTTCCGCACCATGCAGTTTTTGGATTGGTTCGTCAAGGAGCAGGGCGAGGAGGAGACCAACGCCAACGACCTGATCGACAAGATGGAGCTGTTCGGCTCCGATCCCAAGAGCCTGTACATGCTCAACAGTGAACTGGCCGCCCGGGTCTATACCGCCCCGTCCCTGGTGCTGTGAGAACCCCATAGGCTGTAAGAACCACATAAAAGCCAAGGAGCCGCGCCCTGATGGGCGCGGCTCCTGCTGCTTGCAGGGGGATTGAACTGTCCGGCAGGGGAGCGTCACCGGCCCAGCTTCAAATAGATCTCCCGGGCCCGGGCAACCTCCTGGATGTGGCTGTCCACGGTCCGGCAGCAGCCGCCTACGGCGTTGGCGCCGCAGCGCATCCACCGGCGGGCGTAGTCCCCGAAGGTGACGCCGTCCCGGCTGCCGTGCCACGTCTTGGTGGCGGGGTCGTATTCCTCGCCGCTGTTGGGATAGACGGCGATGGGCAGGGAGGCGGCGCCCTTCAGCTCCCCGATCAGATGCTCCACAAACTGGGGGGCGGTGCAGTTGACGCCCAGCATCCGCAGGTGGGGGTGGTCCTGGGACAACGCGGCGGCGCAGTCGGCGATCCGGTCCCCCTCGTGGATGTGGCTGCCGTCCCGGCAGGAGAAGCTGATCCAGTAGTCGGCGCCCAATTCCTCGGCGATCTCCGCCTCGATCAGGGCCTCGTGGAGGGAGGGCTGGGTCTCCAGCAGCAGCAAATCCGCCCCGGCCTCCCACAGGATCTCCATGCGGCGGCGGTGGAAGTCCCGGAGCACATCGTCGCTGACGCCGTAGTTGCCCCGGTACTCGGACCCGTCGGCAAGGTACGCGCCGTAGGGCCCCACGGCCCCCAGGCAAAGGGGCATGGCCCGTCCGGCCTCCCGGCCCTCCTGGGCCCACCAGCTCTCCCGTGCCTCCCGGAACAGCTCCACGGACCGGGCGATGCAGTCCTCCGCCTCCCGCAGGGAGTAGCCCTTGGCGGTAAGGCCGGGGATGGTGGCCTGATAGCTGGCGGTAATGCCGCAGTCGGCGCCGGCGCGGAAGTAGTTCAGGTGTACCTGCCGGATCAGCTCCGGCTGCTCCACCAGGGCCTTGGCGGTCCAGAGGGAGTCGTTGAGGTCGCAGCCCAGGGCCTCCAGGGCCGTGGACATGGAGCCGTCGATCACCAGGATCTTGGTTTTTTCCAGCGTTTCGTTGAGACTGACCCGCATCTTAATATCCTCCCTTGGCTTTTTCGTCCACGGTGCCGTAGACCACCGGCTCCGGGTGCTCGCCCCGCTCCTGGGCCGGGACGAAGCGGCCCCAGAAGTCGTGGAACAGGCGGAAGATCTCCCGCTGCTTGGTGTAGATGAACAGCAGCGTGATGATGACATAGATGGCGGAGAGCAGGTCCGTCATGGCCCAGAGGGTGTCCGCCTGGATGTTGTAGAACAGCACGCAGGGGAGCATGTAGTAGACCATGTAGACCCAGGTGGCCCGGCGGTTAGCCTTGGTGTCGCCGAAGGCGTAGTTGACGGACTTCTCACAGCTGTAATACATGCCGATAATGGTGGTCCAGGCGAAAATGGCGATGGCGATGGCCATAAAATAGCCGCCGAAGTCTCCGTAGGCCACCTTAAAGGCCACGGTGGTCAGCTGGGCGCTGTCCACGTCGGGGTAGTCGATGTAGGCGTTGGTGATAATCAGGGACAGCGCTGTGACGGAGCAGACCACGATGGTGTCCAGAAACACCTCCCCCCAGCCCCAGGAGGCCTGCCGCACCGGGTGGTCCGTCTTGGCGGAGGCGTGGGCGATGATGCCGTAGCCGGTGCCGGCGTCGTTGGAGTACAGGCCCCGGGCGATGCCGTAGCGGATGGCATCCCGGACGGTGGCGCCGGCGAAGCCGCCCACTCCGGCCATGGGGGTGAAGGCGCTCTTGAAGATCAAGCCGAAAGCGGCGGGCACTTGGGATCAGTTGGCAATCAGAATGCCAAGACCGCCCAGCACATAGAAAAGCGCCATGACCGGCACCACCTTCTCCATAATGGAGGAGATGCGCTTAAGGCCGCCGGCAATGGTCACAAAGCAGGTGACACCCAGCACGATCACGGAGATCAGGGGGTCAATGCCGAAGCCCTCCTGCAGGGAGCTGGTGACGGACTCGGTCTGGACGCAACAGGTCCAGGGACCCAGCACAAAGCAGGCCACCGACAGCACCACGGCGCCCTTCTTCCAGCCCAGGGCGTTTTTCATCACGAAGGACCGGTCGCACATGTACTCGTCCATGGATTCGCTGTACTTGACCCGGTAGCGCTGCCCCAGAATGATCTCACAGGCCTTGGTGGACATGCCCAGGAGGCCCGACACCCACATCCAGAACACGGCGCCGGGGCCGCCGGCGACGATGGCCGTGGCCACGCCGCCGATGTTGCCCACGCCGATGGTGTTGGCCATGGCGGTGCAGGCGGCGGCGAAACCGGAGACGGTGCCGGTACCCTCGCCCTTTTTGAACATCTTGCCGAAGGTGTTGCGGAAGTTGAAGCCGATTTTTCGGAAGTTGTAGCGGAATCCGAACCGGATTCCCAGGTACAGCCCTGTTCCCACCAGGGCCACGGTCATGGGCGTTCCCCACAGAAAGTCGGAGATCGCCGTGATGATTTGCAGCAGCATAGATTCCCTCCTAAATTGCGCGGCACATCAACTCATTTACTGAACGAACGCGCCGCATGGTAAGAATAATTATACCGTCTCCAAAAAAATGTATCTAATGATTGCACAGTTGAAATATGGAACAAAAATACAGACGGAGCTGCATAAAAAAACAGTATCCCGGCCAAAAATGACCGGGATACCGCTGATTTGAAGCCGCCGGTGGGGTTAGCCTTCCAGCTTGGCGTTGCACTTGGCGAGGAATTTCTCATTGGAGATGATGGCCCGGGTGTGGGTGCCGGAGCCGATGGGGCCCTTTTCGTCCCAGGCCTTTACGGCAAAGTCCACCATCCGGCCGTTTTCCGACACAGCGGTGATCTCCGCCTCGGCCCAGACGGTCATGCCCACGGGAGTAGGGGCGTCGTGGCTCACGTCCAGATGGGTGCCCACGCTGCCCTTGCCCTCATCCAGAAAGCTCTGGAGGGCTGTCTGTGCGGCGTTTTCCATCAGGGCGCACATGAAAGGCGTGCCGAACACCGGCAACGCCCCGGAGCCCACGGCGGAGGCGGTCATGGCCTCCGTGACGGTCTGGTGGAGCTGACACTTGGTGCCAATGACAATCATGGGAATGCTTCCTTTCCTCAGTTGGCGGCGGACTTCAAACGGGTCCACTCGCTGTCGTACAGGTCCAGGGTCTCCTGAGGCAGGCCGGCGTAGCTCTCGCACTGGGCCATGATGGTCTCATCGGGATAGGCGTAGGGATCGGAGGAGACCTCCGGGTCCAGGGCCTCCCGGACGCTGAGCAGGGGAGAGGAGTACCAGATTTCCTCACAGTTCTTGAGGCCCGCCTCGGTGGAGCACATGAAGTTGATGAAGGCCTCGGCGTTGGCCTTGT
>CATZYY010000133.1 GCA_958426425.1 uncultured Oscillospiraceae bacterium | reverse complement strand
CCGGAAAACGCCCTGCAAGGCTGCCGGGAGAATTCAAACGGAAATGAGGAAGTAAGATGAAACAATGGAAGAAGCTGCTGTCCCTGATGCTGGTTCTGGCCCTGGCACTGACCCTGGCCGGGTGCGGCAAGACGGACGCCGCCGACACGGAGGCGGAGGACCAGACCCAGGAACAAACTGACGGGCAGGAGCAGACGGAGGCCGTCACCGGCGAGAGCTACGCCATCGCGGCGCTGAAGGGTCCCACCGCCATGGGCCTGGTGAAGCTGATGAGCGAAGCCGAGAGCGGCGCGGACTATATCAATGACTACACCTTCACCCTGGCCGCCTCCGCCGACGAGGTCAGCCCCCTGCTGATGAAGGGGGAGCTGGACATGGCCTGCGTGCCGGCCAACCTGGCGGCGGTACTGTACCAGAAGACGGAGGGGGACATCGTGACGCTGGCGGTGAACACCCTGGGCGTTCTCTATATTGTGGAAAACGGCAACGCCGTGCAGTCCATGGAGGACCTGAAGGGCAAGACCATCGTGGCCTCCGGCAAGGGTTCCACGCCGGAGTACGCATTGCGGTACCTGCTCTCTGAAAACGGTCTGGACCCGGACACCGATGTGACCATCGACTGGAAGAGCGAGCACTCCGAGTGCGTCAGCGCCCTGGCCGCCGGGGCCGCCACAATCGCCATGCTGCCCCAGCCCTTCGTCACCGTGGCCCAGGGTAAAATCGAGGGGCTGCGGGTGGCCCTGGACCTGACGGAGCAGTGGGACGCCCTGGATAACGGCTCCGCCCTCCTCACCGGCGTCATCGTGGCCCGGCGGGAGGTGGTGGAGGCCAATCCCGCCGCCGTGGACGCCTTCCTGGCGGACTACGCGGAAAGCGTGGAGTGGGTCAACGCCAACACCGCCGACGCCGCCGCTCTCATCGGGGAGTACGGCATCGTGGAGGCGGCGGTGGCGGAGAAGGCCCTGCCCTACTGCAACATCGTCTGCATCACCGGCGCGGAGATGAAGGACAAGCTCTCCGGCTATCTCCAGGTCCTCGCCGACGCCGACGCCTCCTCCGTGGGCGGCGCCATGCCGGGGGATGATTTCTACTACGGCGTGTAAATCCCACGGGAAATTATACAGTTTGTAAGGAGGTGACCGCCCATGCGTAAGGGAAAAACGCCCCTGCGGCTGTGGGCGGTCCTCTTTTGGCTCCTTGTGTGGCAGATCGCCGCCATGGCCATGGCGGCGGCCTACCGCCACGGGGGACTGCTGCTGGCCTCGCCCCTGACGGCCCTGGGCCGGCTGCTGGAATTGGCGGCCACGGGAGCCTTCTGGGCCGCCGTGGGCCGGTCCGCCGCCTCCATCCTGGGGGGCTTTCTCCTGGCCTGCCTGCTGGGCACGGTCTGCGCCGCCCTGGCGGCCCGATTCCGCCGCGTGCGGGAGCTGCTGGGCCCTCTGGTGGCGGCGGTGAAGGCGGTGCCGGTGGTGTCCTTCATCATTTTAGCCCTGTTCTGGCTGGACACGGCGGCCCTGCCCTTGTTCATCTCCGCCCTGATGGTGTTCCCGCCGGTGTACCTGAATGTGCTGGAGGGCATCGGCCGGGCGGACGGTCAGCTGCTGGAGATGGCGAAAGTGTTCCGTGTGCCCTGGCGGCGGCAGGCGGCGGGGATCTACCTGCCGGCGGTGCTGCCCTCCTTCCGCTCGGCGGTGTCCCTGTCCCTGGGCCTTTGCTGGAAGGCCGGGGCGGCGGCGGAGGTCATCGGACTGCCTGCCGGCACCATCGGCGAGCGGCTGTATACTGCCAAGGTGTACTTCGAGACCGGGGACCTGTTCGCCTGGACGGCGGTGATCGTGGCGGTGTCCGTGGGCTTTGAAAAGCTGTTTTTGCGGGCGGTGGACGCCCTGGCGGAAAGGGTGGTGGGCCCGTGAAGCAGATCGCTGCACAGCACCTGTGGAAGTCCTACGGCGGCGTGGAGGTCCTGCGGGACGTGAGCCTGACGGTGACGGAGGGGGAGCCGGTGTGCCTCATGGCCCCCTCCGGCGCCGGAAAGACCACGCTGCTGCGGATTTTCCTGGGCCTGGAGCGGCCGGACCGGGGCCGTGTGACGGCGCCGCCGGACCTGCGGTGGGCCGCCGTGTTCCAGGAGGACCGGCTGCTGGAGCACCTGGATGCCCTGGGCAATCTCCGCTTTGCCCTGGGGCCCGGCCTGGACGAGAGGAAGGCCGCCGCCCTGCTGGCGGAGCTGGGTCTGAACGAGGTGGGGGACAAGCGGGTACGGGACTACTCCGGCGGCATGAAGCGGCGGCTGACCCTGATCCGAGCCCTGCTGTCGCCTGCACAGGCCCTGGCCCTGGACGAGCCCTTCACCGGCCTGGACGGCGAGAGCCGGAAGCGGTGCCTGGAGGCGGTGGGGCGGCTGTCTGCGGGGCGCATCCTGCTGCTGGCGAGCCACGACGCCGCCGACGCCCAGGCCCTGGGCGCCCGGGTGGAACGGCTTTGAGGCCTTTATGATTTCTGAACGGCGCAGGCTCTGTTTTTTCCAGGGTCTGCGCCGTATTTTTGGCGGAAAAGTATTTGTTAGGACTGGAAATTCCGGAGAGACTGTGATAGAATCGCATGGAATATGGTCCGAGCCGCCCACCTGCGGAAAGGAGGGGCGCCGGATTTTGGAAAAGGAGAACCGTATGATTAAAATTACCACCGACTCCACCTGCGATCTGCCGGCGGAGCTGCTGGAACAGCACAACATCACCGTCCTGCCCCTGGGCATCGTCAAGGCCGGCAAGCTCTATCAGGACGGCATCAACATCCGCACCGCCGACATTGCCGCCCACGTGGACGCCGGCGGGGAGATCACCACCACCAACGCCGTCAACGCGGCGGACTACGAGACCGTGTTCCGTCAGGAGACGGAGCGGTACGACGCCGTGATCCACATCAACATCGGCATGGGCTTTTCCTGCTGCCACCAGAACGCCATGCTGGCGGCGGAGGAGGTGCCGGAGGTCTATGTGGTGGACTCCAGCAACCTCAGCATGGGCCACGGCATGGTGGTGCTGGCGGCGGCAGAGGCCGCTGAAGCCGGCAAGTCCGTGGCGGAGATTCTGGCCCTGCTGGAGGATCTGATTCCCCGGGTGGAGATCAGCTTCGTGCTGGACCGGCTGGACTACATGAAAAAGGGCGGCCGCTGCTCCGCCGTCACGGCCCTGGGGGCCAACCTTCTGAAGCTGCACCCCTGCATTGAGGTCATCGACGGCAAGATGTCCGTGGTGAAGAAGTACCGGGGCTCCATGGAGAAGGTGGTGGGCGAGTACGTCCGGGAGCGGCTGAACGGCCGGACGGACATCGACACCAGCCGGGTCTTCCTGGTGGACACCTGCCGCACCCCGGGCCTCACGGACCTTGCCCGGCAGATCTTGGAGGAGGACGGCCGCTTCGGCGAGATCATTGAAGGCAAGGTGGGATGCACGGTGTTCTGCCACTGCGGGCCGGACACCCTGGGCCTGGTGTTCCTGCGGAAATAAACGAAGGGGCATGACTTTCCCTGTGGACCATTTGCCCCGCCGGGGCCGCCGCAAAATCAGCCGCCCATTCAGGGTCCTCTGCCCGTCCCACCGCCTCCCGGAGGCGGGAAGACGACCCGGAGGCTCAGTCGATCATAGAAAAAAGGACAGAGGGCGAAAGCCCTCTGTCCTTTGAGACTGTCGAAAAAGGAAGAAAACTTGTGCGACGGGAAGGAAGATAGTTACGAAAGAAACCCAGGAGGGGTGTCTTTCGTTTTTGATCATAAGTTTTTTGAACCTTCAAAAGGTTCAAAAAACTTGCTCAGCGTGTCGAAAAAAACCTTTTCGACACGCTGAAAGGACAGAGGGCGAAAGCCCTCTGTCCTTTTTCATGAGTAGTGTTTACTTGATGGCGATGGCCTCGATCTCGCACAGCACGCCCTTGGGCAGCTCCTTCACCGCCACGCAGGAGCGGGCGGGCTTGGAGGTGAAGTACTTGGCGTACACCTCGTTGAAAGCGCCGAAGTCGCCCATGTCCGCCAGGAAGCAGGTGGTCTTCACCACGGCTTCCAGGCTGGTGCCGGCGGCCTCCAGAATGGCGGCCACGTTCTTGCAGCTCTGCTCGGCCTGGGCGGCAATGCCCTCGGGAGCGGCGCCGGTGGCGGGGTCCACGGGGATCTGGCCGGAGGTGAACACCAGCTCACCCACGGTCCAGCCCTGGGAATAGGGGCCGATGGCGCCGGGAGCGGCAGTGGTTTCGATGACAGTCTTATTCATTGGAATCGTCCTCCTTGTCTGGAATAGGTACATCTATCATACCATACGGCGGGAAAAAGTCAATTGCCCTCCCTTGAGCCCGGAGGGGAATTATGATATTATAAACGGGAAAAACGAAGTAAGGCCCGAACAGGGGCCGGAGGAGGATGTATGGACTGCTTTCGGCAGAGCCTGACGGAGAACAGCTACTCCCGTCAGGAGGAGATGAATTTTGCCTGCTGCGACCAGCACCAGCGGGTGCGGGTCAGCACGCTGCTGAGCCTTGCGGCGGCCATGGCCGGATACGACTACGACGCCCGGGGCCTGACCCACGAGAAGCTCTGGGCCATGCGGGAGGTGTTCCTCCTGTCCCGGATCGCCCTGAAGATCCACGACTGCCCCAGGGTCCGGGACGTGCTGGACGTGACCACCTGGGAGGACGGCACCAAGGGCGCCCACATGCAGCGGGTGTATGAGATGCGGGACCAGGCCGGGAAGCTGCGCTGCGCCATCCGCAGCGACTGGGTGCTGGTGGACCCGGAGACCCGGCGCATTGCCCGGCCGGAGAGCTTCACCGCCAAGCCGCTTACCACCTGCCCGGTGGCCATCGACTGCCCGCCCACCCGGAAGGTGGCCCTGCCCCGGCAGGGGCTGGAAGAGCTGGGTACCCGCCCGGTCTACTGGTCGGACCTGGACGGCAACGGCCATGTGTACAGCGGCAATTACGGCGACATCGCCTGGGACTTTCTGCCCCCGGACCTGCAGGAGCGGGCCCCCAGCGCCTTTTACATCAATTACAGCCGGGAGGCTACCCTGGGTCAGCAGCTGCGGCTGCTGGGCTGCCGGGACGGCGCCGACGCCTACCTCCTGGAGGCCATCGGCCCGGGCGGCACCTGCTTCACCTGCCGGTGTGAGTTCTGAATCTGAACAGAATGGATACGCGCCCCTGGAGCAAAAGCTCCAGGGGCGCGTTTTCGTAAGGGGAGTGGACTCAGAAGCCGTAGAGCATGGAGCGGTTGATGTCGGCGATGCTGTGGGCGCCGCACATGGCCATGGTGTCGGCCAGCTCCGCTTTCAGCTTGTCCACATAGGTCTGAACGCCCTCCGCGCCGGCGCCGTAGACCATGGTGACGAAGGGCCGGCCGATCAGCACGCCGTCGGCGCCCAGGGCCAGGGCCTTGAACACATCCATGCCGGAGCGGATGCCGCCGTCCACCAGAATGGTCAGCTTGCCGCCCACGGCGTCCACAATGGCGGGCAGCACCTCGGCAGTGGAGGGGCACTGATCCAGCACCCGGCCGCCGTGGTTGGACACCACGATGCCGCTGGCGCCGGCCTCCAGGGCCTTCTGAGCGCCCCGGACCGTCATGATGCCCTTGAGGATGAAGGGCTTGCCGGCCATTTTGACCACGTCCCGCAGCTCCTCCACAGTCTTGCTGCCGGCGGGCGGGGTCAGGTTCTTCAGGAAGGGCAGGCCCGCCGCGTCAATGTCCATGGCCACGGCGAAGGGGTCGGCGGAGCGGACCAGGTCCATCTTGGTCTGCAGGGTGTTCACGTCCCAGGGCTTGATGGTGGGCACGCCCAGACCGGCGTTTTCAGCGATGGCCTTCACGGCGCCTTCCACCACCGCCGGGTTGGTACCGTCGCCGGTGAAGGCGGCGATGCCGGCCTTGGCGCAGGCGGAGACCAGGATCTCGTTATACTGAAGGTCGTCGTACTTGTCGCCGTAGTGCAGCTGCATGGCGCCCACCGGGGCGGCAAACACCGGCAGGGCGAAGGTCTTGCCGAACAGCTCCATGGAGGTGTCCACGGATTTGTTCTCACAGATGGTGTCCATGTTGACGCACAGCTCCTGCCACTTCTGATAGTTGCGGATGAAGCCGGTGCCGATGCCCTTGGCGCCGGGGCCGGGAATGGTGTTCTTGCAGGCAAGACCGTTGCACACCGGGCAGGCCTTGCAGAAGGGGCCGATGTTGCCCCTGGCGTTTTCCAGAACTTCCTGATATGTCATAATACGTTTCCCCTCCGAATCGGATTGCTGCCCGCCGTGCGGGCTTTCATACGGCAACATTTTACATCTCTCGCAAAGAAAAGGCAACCGCCCTGAGAAAATGCCCCCACTTTTTTTGCGGTGGACGAAACCTATCCGGAAAAATCTCGTCTATACAGACAAATGACCGCAAAGGAAGAACGGATGAACAGAGAAGGAGGAGCTGACATGAAGCGCGGACTTACCCTGTTGGCGGCGCTGTTGCTGCTGGTGAGCCTTATGACCGGCTGCGGAGGGGGCACCGACACGGCATCCAGTACCGCTGTCTCGGAAGACATGGCCGCCACGGAGGAGGCGGCCGACAGCGGCAGCTACGGCGGCAACACGGCGGCCCAGATGCCCCAGTCCCCGTCGGAGGGGGAGGAGGACCGGCTCCAG
>CATZYY010000132.1 GCA_958426425.1 uncultured Oscillospiraceae bacterium | reverse complement strand
GCCACAACGACGTGGAGCCCCTGATCTCCGCCCAGTGGTTCGTGAAGATGGAGCCTCTTGCCAAGGAGGCGCTGCGGGTCGTCCGGGAGGGCGAGGTGAAGTTCGTCCCGGAGCGGTTCTCCAAAACCTATATCAACTGGATGGAGAACGTCCATGACTGGTGCATCTCCCGTCAGCTGTGGTGGGGCCACCAGATTCCCGCCTGGTACTGCGACGACTGCGGCCACATCAACGTGGACCGGAAGGACCCCACCGTGTGCCAGAAGTGCGGCTCCACCCATCTGACCCGGGACCCGGACGTGCTGGACACCTGGTTCTCCAGCGCCCTGTGGCCCTTCTCCACCATGGGCTGGCCGGAGAAGACCGCAGACCTGGACTTCTACTATCCCACCAGCGTCATGGTCACCGGCTACGACATCATCTTCTTCTGGGTGGCCCGGATGATCTTCTCCGGCTGCGAGCAGATGAAGAAGATCCCCTTCCACACCGTGCTGATCCACGGTCTGGTCCGGGACGACAAGGGCCGCAAGATGTCCAAGTCCCTGGGCAACGGCATCGACCCGTTGGAGATGGCGGAAAAGTACGGCGCCGACGCCCTGCGCTTCAACCTCATCACCGGCAACAGCCCCGGCAACGACACCCGGTTCTACACGGAAAAGTGCGAGGCCATGCGGAACTTCGCCAACAAGATCTGGAACGCCAGCCGGTTCGTCATGATGAATCTCACCATCGACACCTGCACCCTGCCCGACGCCGCCGCCCTGGAGCGGGAGGACAAGTGGGTGCTGTCCAAGCTGAACACGCTGGTGAAGGAGGTCACCGAGAACCTGGACGCCTACGAGATCGGCGTGGCCTCCGCCAAGGTCTATGACTTCCTGTGGGACACCTACTGCGACTGGTATATCGAGCTGACCAAGACCCGCCTCAACGGTGAGGATGAGCAGGCAAAGCTCACGGCCCAGAACGTCCTCTGCTACGTGCTGACGGAGCTCTTAAAGCTCCTGCACCCCTTCATGCCCTTCATCACCGAGGAGATCTTCCAGGCCCTGCCCCACACCGGGGACTTCCTGATGACCTCTGAATGGCCCAAGTACCAGGAGGCCCTGCACTTCCCGGAGGAGGAGGCCGCCATGGAGGCCGTCATGGACACCATCAAGGCCATCCGGGCACGGCGGGCGGAGATGAACGTGCCCCCCTCCAAGAAGGCGGAGGTGCTGCTGGTCACCGCCACGCCGGAGATCTACCGGCAGGGCATGCACTTCCTGGAGCGCCTTGCCTACGCAAGCGGCGTGACCTTTGCCGACACCGCCCCGGCGGACGTGACGGGCCTCGTCACTGTGGTCACCCATAACGCCACCGCCTACCTGCCCCTCAGCGAGCTGGTGGATTTGGCGGCGGAGCGGGAGCGCATCGCCAAGGAGATCGAGAAGGCCCAGAACGGCTTGCGGATCGTGGAGCAGAAGCTCTCCAACGAGAAATTCGTCTCCAAGGCCCCCGAGGCCGTGGTCAACACGGAGCGGGAGAAGGCCGCCAAGTACCGGGAGCTGATCGCCAAGCTCCAGGAGTCCGCCAAGGCCCTGGAGGGCTGAGAGACCGGCAAAGCGGCGGTGGACCGACGCCCGGAAAAAGTACGGGAAGGCGCCGATCTCCCATACACGTCGTCCAGCGGGAGGACCTGTGGTCCTCCCGCTGCTGTTATCTCCGGATATCCCTTTTGGGCGTCTTTCGCCGGGGCACTTTGGATATCCGGGCCAGCGGGTTTTCGGCGTCTCCCGGTGGGGCGGCGTCACCCAGAGCCGCCGCCTCTGCGGACGCCGCCGGCTCCCAAAGAGGACAGGTACGGCGGGAAGTGGGTATTTTTGTGGTTTCTCAGTGGGGTCTGCCCGCCGCCCGGCGAGGGGGGCGGCGGGCTGGACGCCTGCGCCCCGGCCGCGGGCCGTCCCGGCGGAAAAAAATTTTTCCGGCCGGGGCAAACAAAACCGCCCGCCAAAATCTCTAATGAGTACAAGGACACAGGAAAGGGGGGAGGCCCCGTGGATTTTGACACCTTTGCCGCCCGGGTGGAGGCCCTGCGGCAGCGGCTGTACCGCACCGCCTATCTCTATCTCGGCACCGAGGCCGACGCCCTGGAGGCCGTGGACGAGGCGGTGTACCAGGCCCTGCGGAGCTTGCGGCAGCTGCGGCAGCCGGAGCTGTTCGACACCTGGGTCACCCGCATCCTCATCAACGCCTGCCGCCATGAGCTGCGCCGCCGGAAGCGGCTGTCCGGGCAGGAGGCCCTGCCGGAGAGCGCCGGGCCGGATGCCTACGACGGTCTACCTTTGAAGGAGGCCATCGGCCGCCTGCCGGAGGCGCTGCGGACCGTGGTGATTTTGCGCTACTTCACCGGATATACCCAGGCGGAGACGGCGGCGGCCCTGGGCGTCCCCCAGGGCACCGTGGCCACCCGGCAGCGCCGGGCCCTGGAGCTGCTGCGCCTGGAGCTGGGAGAGGAGGAGAGAGCATGAACCGAAACGCCGAGTACCAGGCCCTGCTGACGGAGCTGGAGATGACCCCCCCGGCCCTGGAATACACGGTGCAGCGGGCGCTGACAAGGAAAAAGACCTCACAGAAGAAACGGCGGCTGCTGGGCGTGCCTCTGGGAAGCCTGGGGGTGTGCTTTGTGGGCTTTGTGCTGCTGGTGAACCTGTTTCCGCCCTTTGCCTACGCCTGCGGCCGCGTGCCGCTGCTGCGGGAGCTTGCCAAGGCCGTGGCCTGGTCTCCCAGCCTGTCCGCCGCCGTGGAAAACGAGTTCGTCCAGCCCATGGGCATCTCCCAGACCAAAAACGGTATCACCGCCACGGTCCAGTACCTGATCGTGGACCAGAAGCAGGTGAACATCTTCTTCACTTTGGAGGGGGAGGGGTACGAGACCCTGACCTCCGACATGCCGGAATTCGCTCCGGAGCAGGCCTGCTCCAAAATGGGCGCCACGCCCGGACAGGCGCCGGGGACCCTGCTGCGGTTTTGCCTGGACTACCCGGATGCGGTGCCCGACGGGTTCACCATGACCATCCCCGTCACCGGGGAGCGGGAGGGTGCGGAGCGGCCCATGTCGGAGACCCCCGGTGCGGACCAGTCCATCGCCGACGAGATGCTCTCCCCGCCCGCGGTGGAGCGGCGGGAGATTTTGGCGGAGTTCACCTTTGATCTGACCTTCGATCCCCTTTTCACGGACCCTGGAGAGATCATTCCGGTAAACGAGACCTTTGAAATAGACGGACAGACCCTCACCGTCACGGAGGTGGAGATCTACCCCACCCAGCTGCGGCTGAACGTGGCGGCGGAGGAGGCCAATACGGCGTGGCTCAAGGGGCTGGACTTCTACCTGGAAAACCAGGACGGGGAGCGGTTCGACACCGTCACCAACGGCGTCACCGCAACCGGGGACACGGACACCCCCGCCATGGTGTCCTTCCGGCTGGAGAGCCCGTACTTCTCAAAAAGCGACCGCCTGACCCTCCACATCACCGGCGCCTGTTGGCTGGAGAAGGCGCACGAGCGGGTGTATGTGGACCTGGAGCGGGCCTCAGCCCCGTGGCTGCCGGAGGGCGTCACCCTCACCTCCGCCCAGCGCCGGGAGGGCGGCTGGTTCTTGACCTTCCGGGTGGCCTATTCGGAGCGGCCCGTCACCAGCGTTTTCTCCATGACCTTCTACGACGCCGAAGGGAACGCCTGGGAGACCCATCAGATGGGCTTCACCGCCTCCGGGGACGCCCAGCAGGACAGCTCTATCATGCTGCCCCTGCCCGGCTATGAGGACGGCGAGGTGTGGCTGGAGGCCGGCTACTCCCATACCACCATACAGGACCCGGCAGTGGTCATCCCCATCAAGTGAATCGTTCCCTCCAGGGCGCCGCCTCTCCCCGCGGGAGGCGGCGCCTTGACTGTCAAAAAAGCGGCGCCTGGTTTCAGGGCTGGGCGGGGAGGCGGCCGCTGAGGGGCGTTGCCCTTGCCCGGGGTATTGGCGGAGCTGGGAACAGGGAGCGCGGCAGGGCAAAAGGCAGCGCCTGGGTTCAGGGCCGCCCAGGGAGACGGCAGAGGGCCTCTCTTTTTTCCGGGGCATTTCCAGGGTTCTAAACGGCGGCAACGGCCCCGCTCCAAAAAGCGGCGCTGTTTTGGCTCCGGGCCCGGCAGGCGGCGTTTTCCCGTCTCCGGCCTTTTTCCGCTGAGGAGCAGGGGGATATTGCCGCTGCGATGCAAACCCCTTCCCGCGGCCCTTATCCCCGCGCTTTTTTAGTTGCGTCCGCCGTGCAAATTTGTTATACTATTACGGTATGCAAACCGGAGGGGGAGGACCATGCGGATTCTGGGCATCGACCCCGGTGTGGCCACCATCGGCTTCGGGCTGGTGGAGGCGGACCGGGCAAAAGTGCATATGGTCACCTACGGGGCCATCACCACACCGGCGGGGCTGCCCCTTAGCCGGCGGCTGTACCAGATCGACCGGGACATGGAGGAGCTGATCGGAAAGCTCAAGCCCGACGTCATGGCGGTGGAGGAGCTGTTCTTCAACACCAACCTCACCACCGGCATCGCCGTGGCCCACGGCCGGGGGGTCATCCTCTGCGCCGCGGAAAAATGCGGCGTGCCCCTGTACGAGTACACCCCCGGGCAGGTGAAGCTGGCGGTCACCGGCTACGGCAAGGCGGAGAAGCGGCAGGTCATGGACATGACCCGGCGGCTGCTGCACCTGAAGGCCGTGCCCCGGCCCGACGACGCCGCCGACGCCTTGGCCTTGGCCCTCTGCCACGCAAGGAGTTTTACTTCACGGCTCCCACAGTCCGGGGACGTGAAGGAGACCATCTGACAGCAGCAGGGGCCGCCGGCAGGGACTTTTGGTTTCCCTTCCTGGGGCGGGGCGCTTGTTCTCCTGTATATTTTCATCTCTCTGGAGGGTCACCATGTTTTACTATCTGGACGGCACCGTGGCGGAGATCGCGCCCTTTTTGGCGGTGATCGACTGCGGCGGCGTGGGCTATGCCTGCAAAACCACCAACTACACCCTCTCCCGGCTGAAAAAGGGGCAGAAGGGCCGGCTGTATACCCACCTGAACGTGGGAGAGGGCATCTTCGAGCTGTACGGCTTTGCCACCCAGGCGGAGCTGAACAGTTTCCGGCTGCTGATCGGCGTGTCCGGTGTGGGGCCCAAGGCGGCTCTCGCCATTCTCTCCACCGGCACGCCGGAGGCCCTGGCCATGGCCATCCTCACCGGGGACGAGAAGACCTTGACGGCGGCGCCGGGCATCGGCAAGAAGATCGCCCAGCGGATCATCCTGGAGCTGAAAGACAAGCTGGCCAAGGAGTCCGCCGCCACCGGGCTGGATTTCTCCGGCGGTGGAGGACCTGTTAATGTTTCTGCCTTTACATCCAAGGCCACCGAGGCCGCCCAGGCCCTTGCGGTCCTGGGCTACTCCAGCGCCGAGGTGTCCGCCGCCCTGAAGGGCGTGGACGTGGAGAACCTGCCGCTGGAGGAGATCATCCGGCAGAGCCTGAAAAAGATGGTGAAGTGAGATGGCGAAGTTCGAGCGTGCCCTCACCGGGGATTTTGACAGTGTGCTGGACCGGCTCCACCAGGGGGTCCTGGACGGCAGCATGTCCGCCTCCTACGAGGACGGCAGCGACTATGCCGCCGGCGATGTCCGCTGCGCCGTGCGGGTGTACGAGCGGTACAGCTGGTCCGGGGGCAACCGGGTCAGCATGAGCCTGACGCTGGTGGGAAGGGGGAGAGACCTGTTCCTCTCCGCCATCACCTCCGGCGGCAGTCAGGCTGTGTTTTTCAAAATCAACACCTGGGGCGAGGAGGCCTTTCTGGACACCCTCCGTCAGGTGCTGGACAGCATGTAAGGAAGTGACGATTTGAGCATCGATTTCGGCAGCGATATCTACGAGGAGCCCATTGTGGCCAAGACCTTCCTGCAGGAGGACGCCCAGGAGGGCTCCCTGCGGCCCAAGACTTTGAAAGAGTACATCGGGCAGGAGAAGGCCAAGGAAAATCTGTCCGTGTTCATCGCCGCCGCCCGCAAGCGGGAGGAGGCATTGGACCACGTGCTGCTCCACGGCCCGCCGGGCCTGGGCAAGACCACCCTGGCCGGCATCATCGCCCAAGAGATGGGGGTGGGCATCCGGATCACCTCCGGCCCCGCCATTGAAAAGCCCGGGGATTTGGCGGCCCTGCTGACCAATCTGGGCGAGGGGGACATTTTGTTCGTGGATGAGATCCACCGGCTCAACCGGGCCGTGGAGGAAATCCTCTACCCCGCCATGGAGGACTACGCCCTGGACATCATCGTGGGCAAGGGCCCCAGCGCCAACTCCATCCGGCTGGACCTGCCCAAATTCACCCTGATCGGCGCCACCACCCGGGCCGGGCAGCTGTCGGCGCCGCTGCGGGACCGGTTCGGCGTGACGCTGCGGCTGGAGCTGTACACGCCGGAGGAGCTTTCCAGGATCGTCACCCGGTCCGCCGGGATTTTGAACGTGGACATCGTGCCGGAGGGGGCCTACGAGATCGCCCGGCGCAGCCGGGGCACCCCCCGCATCGCCAACCGCATGCTGCGGCGGGTGCGGGACTTTGCCCAGGTGAAGGCCGACGGGGTTATCACCAGGGAGGTGGCGGACCAGGCTCTGTGTGCGCTGGAAATCGATTACCTGGGCCTGGACTCCGTGGACCGGCGGATGCTGGGGGCCATCATCAGCCACTACGGCGGCGGCCCT
>CATZYY010000131.1 GCA_958426425.1 uncultured Oscillospiraceae bacterium | reverse complement strand
CCTGGTGACCCAGCAAGGGCAGGTGGCCATTGCCCTAGCGGCTCTGGTGGGGGCATGCGTAGGGTTCATGCCCTATAATATGAATCCCGCCAAGATGTTCATGGGCGATACCGGCGCCACCTTCCTGGGCTACATTCTCGCCACCATGTCCATCCAGGGCCTGTTCAAATACTACGCCGTTATCACCTTTGTGGTGCCCTTCCTGATTTTGGGCCTGCCCATTTTCGATACTACCTTCGCCTTCATCCGCCGCATTGCCCACGGGCAGAGCCCCATGCACGCCGACCGGGGCCACATCCACCACCGGCTCATCGACATGGGCCTCAACCAGAAGCAGGCGGTAGCCACCCTCTACGTGATTTCCGCCATTCTGGGCCTTTCCGCCGTGGTGTTGACCACCGGAGGAGAGGAGAAGGCCATGCTGTTGTTTGCCGCGTTGTGCATCGTGGCGGCGGTGGCCGCCCGGGTAGTCTTCCCCAAGGAGGTCCGGGAGGAGCTCCACGAGGAGCTGGAGGAGCTCAAGGAGCTGGGCAGCCACGACCACCATCACAGTCAGCACCCGGCAGATCAGGACCCGCCCGCCGGCGACGGGAAGGAGAAATAAGGAGCCAACATGGAAAAGCTGCGTATCATGAGCGTCTTCGGCACCCGGCCGGAGGCCATTAAAATGTGTCCCCTGGTGAAGGAGCTTGCCTCCCGGCCGGAGATTGAGAGCCTTTGCTGCGTCACCGCCCAGCACCGGCAGATGCTGGACAGCGTGCTGGAGGTCTTTGATGTGAAGCCCGACTGGGACCTGGACATCATGACTCCCCGGCAGACCCTGTCCACCATCACCAGCAAGTGCCTGACCGGTATGGACGAGGCTATCGACACGTTGAAGCCGGACATGATCCTGGTCCACGGGGACACCTCCACCACCTTCGCCGGGGCCCTGTCCGCCTTTTACCATCAGGTGCCTGTGGGCCATGTGGAGGCGGGACTGCGGACCTACGACAAGTACTCTCCCTTCCCGGAGGAGATGAACCGCAAGCTGGTGTCCGCCATTGCGGACCTGTATTTCTGCCCCACGGTCAACAATAAAAATAACCTCCTGAAGGAGGGCATCACGGAGGGGCTGTTCGTCACCGGCAACACGGTGATCGACGCATTGAAGACCACCGTTCGGGAGGATTACCGCTTCGCCACCGAGGAGCTGAACCGCCTGCCCTACGGTGAGAAGAAGATCGTTCTCGTCACCTGCCACCGGCGGGAGAACTACGGCGAGCCCATGAAAAACATCATGCTGGCCCTGCGGCAGATCGCCGAGGAGGATCCGGAGGTGGAGCTGGTGTACCCCGTCCACCTGAGCCCCGTGGTCCGGGAGGCGGTGGACACGTACCTGCGGGGCGCGCCCCGGGTCCACCTGATCGACCCGCTGCCCGCCGACGAGATGCACAACCTCATGGCCCGGTCCTACCTGGTGCTGACGGACTCCGGCGGCCTCCAGGAGGAGGCACCGGCCCTGGGCAAGCCCGTGCTGGTTATGCGCCGGGAGACGGAGCGGCCCGAGGCCGTGGCCGCCGGCACCGTGAAGCTCTGCGGTGTGGTCCAGGATGATATCGTCACCATGGCCCAGCGGCTGATCCGGGACCAGGCGGCATACAGCCGCATGGCCCATGCTGTGAATCCCTACGGCGACGGCAGCGCCTGCCGCCGTATTGCCGACGCCATTTTGTGGCACTTTGGCCGGGGAGAGCGGCCCGCGGACTTTCAGTAACGCCCCGCCGGGGACGGAAGGAGGGACCCCATGGACAAACGCAGGATGAACCGCATCACCATCGGCTTCATTGTGGTGATGGCCCTGGTGATCGCCGTCATGTTCGGGAACAACCTGCGCCGTCCTGCCCGGGTGGTCCTGCCGGAGACCGGGGACACCGCCGACCAAAGCGATGTGACCGGGGACGGAGACGGCCTGGGTCTGGTGGCCGTGGAGCCGGACACCGTCCAAACGGCCATTGCCACCTTGTCCCGTCCCGACCACTACCGCCGGACCGTTACCATCGAACAGTTCTGGGACGGAGACAGCGGCACCTACGAGGTCAGTGTCCTGGTGTACGGGGCCTGGACCCGGACGGACCGGACGCTGCCGGATGGCCGCTCCCGCCATACCATCACCGACGGCGAGATCACCTATGTCTGGTACGACGGCGACGGGACCGCGTACAGCGGTCCTGCCGCCGGCATCACCGCCGACAACGAGCAGACCATCCCCACCTATGAGGACGTGCTGGACCTGCCGGTGGAATCCATCGCCCAGGCGGACTACCGGGTGATCTCCGACGTGAACTGCATTTTTGTGGAGACCGGAGAGCTGTCCGGCGGCACCGTGCTGCGGTACTGGGTCAGTGTGGACACCGGCCTGCTGGTGGCGGCGGAGAAACTGGTGGACGGGGAAACTGTCTACCGTATGGGGGCGCTGAGCGTGGACCTGTCCACTCCCACAGCGGCGGATCTGACCCTGCCGGACGGTACGCTGCTGGCACCGGAGCTGGTGGGATAACCCCCAAAAAAGAAGCGGAGGCGTTGGCCTCCGCTTTTTTGCGCATCTCCGCATCTTACAGAATCAGCAGCAACCCCAGGGCCACCAGCAGCTCCTCGTCGGCGTCCTCCCGGAACAGGAAGAACAGCAATCCCAGAAGCAGCAGGTCCCCGGTATCCACGCTGTCCAGATGCCATCTGTCCAGGAAGTGGCGCAGAAAGCCCGTCAGCCCGTCGCCCCGGTCTCCGCCGAAGGACGGGGGAGGGTCAAAGGGGCCGCTCTCCCAGAAGCCGCCGTCGGAGTGGGTACCGCTATAGCGGTCCTCCTGGCGGTCTTGATCGAAGTGGTCATGGCCCTCCTTGGCGCGGCCGTCGCGGGAGTCCTGTCCACCGCCGGGGCCGCTCGGATTGCGGCGGCCCTGTTCCCCCTGGGGCTCCCGGCCGGTGGGCGGCTGGTTTTGTGACGGGCGGCGGGGCGTTTCCTCCTCGGGGATGCGGGTATAGGAGCCGTCATCGTTGCGCAGGTAACGGTTATACATCCCTTACAGCCCCTCCCATCCGGACAGGAATTTTTTTCCAATATGAAACAGCCGCGCCAGCTGCAGAGCCCGCTCCACCTTCTCCTGCCGCTCCGGCTTTAGGTAGGGCCGCAGGGCGTACAGCAGAGCACGGGCATTGGAGTCCCGCTGTCCGCCCAGCTCCTGGACCAGAGGCAGCAGCCGCATCAGCAGCTTGGGGTCCACCCCTCCGGTCAGGGAGGAGAGCAGGTCGGCGCTGCTTTGGGGCGGTTCCTGGTGGTGCTGATGTTCCTGCTGATGATGCTCCTGCTGGTGATGCTTCTGGGATTCCTGTCCGCTGCCGCCTTCCGTATCGCCGGAGAGGGATTGGGCCAGCCGCATAATCTGGGCCATGCTGTCCGGGTTGGACAGCAGCGCATTGAGTTTTTCGTCGAATTCGGCCACGCCCGCGCCACCTTCCTCCGATTATTTCCCCTTTATGCTCTGGTTGATCCGCTGGACCAGTTCCGCCCCGGCGGGGCTTTTCATCACCTGGTTCATCATCCGCATCATCTCCGCCGGATTGCCCTTGGCGGCGGACTGGGCCGCCCGCTGGAGGGAGGCCCCCTGGTCACCGGCGGAGAGCATCCGCAGCAGGGCCTGCCCGTCCTGGGACTGCATGAGAGATTGCAGCATGGCCGGATTGGCCCTGAGCTGCTGTATCATTCTGGTGGTCTGTTCGTCCATAGTGCCTCCTTGCGCCTTTCGGCTGTTGAGTTCCAACACAGTATATGAGGCTCCCGCGGTAAATGTGCCCACAAAAACTACACAGGTCGTTCCCCGCGCGCCGAATGCCGCGCCATTCGGCTGTTGGGAAGGGCCCGCGCAGCACTTTCCGGCCGCTTTGCGCAGAGACGGAGAAATGACGCACCCCATTTTCTGGATGGTGGTTGGCAGAAAAAAGCCGCCCCGCGCATTTGGCGCGGGGCGGCGGTAACATTCACTTGGTTTTGCTTGCCTTGGCTGTGGCGCAGTCCTTGGCAAGGGGACAGCCTTCACACTGGGGAGACCGGGCAGTGCAGGTGTCCCGGCCAAAAAGCACCATCCGGTGGCAGAAGTCGCTGGACTCTTTCGGTGGGATGACCTGCCGCAGCTGCCGCTCCACCTGGAGGGGGTCCTTGGACCCGTCGGTGATGCCCAGCCGGCCGGTGATGCGGATGCAGTGGGTGTCGCAGACGTAGGCTTCTTTTCCGAACACGTCGCCCAAAATCAGGTTGGCGGTCTTGCGGCCCACGCCGGGCAGGGCGGTCAGCTCCTCCATGGTGCCGGGAACTTTGCCGCCGTGCTTTTCGATCAGCTGCTGGGCGCAGGCCACAATGTCACGGGCCTTGCCGTTGAAAAATCCGCAGGAGTGGATGTATTCGCCCACCTCCTTAGGGTCGGCCTGGGCAAAGCTCTCCAGGGTGGGGAAGCGGGCGTACAGGGCCGGCGTCACCTTGTTGACCCGCTCATCGGTGCACTGGGCCGACAGCCGCACGGCAAACAGCAGCTCGTAGTCCTTTTCATATTGCAAGGAACAAAGGGCGTCGGGATAGATGCCCTTCAGTGTTTCGATGATCCGCTTCACGGCGGCTTTGGAGATCATGGCACTCACCTCACCGGACACGATACCACAAAATCCGACGGAAAACCAGAGGAATTTGCAACACCTTTCGCCATTTTCCCAGGAAAGGGCGGAAAAGTTTGGCTCCGGCGGTGGAAATCCCGTTGGCGGTGTGCTATAATGCCTATCTGGAATTTTTCATGAGAGGGGAGGCGCGGCCATGCAGCGGCCCTTGGCGGACGAAATCCGCCCTCAGACATTGGACGAAGTGGTGGGGCAGAAGCACCTGCTTGCCCCCGGCGCCGTGCTGCGGCGGCTGATCGAGAGCGGCGCGGAGGCCAACATGGTCTTCTACGGCCCCTCCGGCACCGGCAAGACCACCATCGCCAACATCATCGCCCAGCGGACCCATAAAACCCTGTACCGGCTCAACGCCACCACCGCCTCTTTGCAGGACGTGAAGGACATCATTGCCGACGTGGGGACGTTGATGGCCCCCGGCGGGATTTTGCTGTACCTGGACGAGATCCAGTACTTCAACAAAAAGCAGCAGCAGAGCCTGCTGGAATTCATGGAGAACGGGTCGCTGACCCTGATCGCCTCCACCACGGAGAACCCCTATTTCTATGTGTACGGGGCCCTGCTCTCCCGCAGCACGGTGTTCGAGTTCAAGGCCGTGCCGCCGGAGGAGGCGGAGGGCGCCGTCCTCCGGGCTCTGGACATTGAAAAGGAGCGCAGCCCCCTGCCCCTTTCCTGGGAGGAGGGGGTGCCCCGGCAGATCGCCACCGCCTGCGGCGGCGACGTGCGCAAGGCCATCAACGCCGTGGAACTGCTGACCCAGGCGGCGGTGCCCAGGGACGGGGAGATTCTGCTGACAAGGGAAGATGCTTCCCAGCTCTCACAGCGCAGCGCCATGCGCTATGACAAGGGCGGCGACGCCATGTATGATCTGGCCTCTGCCCTGATGAAGTCCCTGCGGGGCAGCGACCCGGACGCGGCGCTGCACTATTTGGCCCGCTTTCTGGAGGCGGGAGATCTGGTGACCCCCTGCCGGCGGCTGCTGTGCTCCGCCAGTGAGGATATCGGCATGGCCTATCCCCAGGCGGTCAGCATCGTCAAGGCCTGCGTGGACACCGCCATGCAGCTGGGTCTGCCCGAGGCGCAGCTGCCTTTGGCCCAGGCGGCCATTCTGCTGGCTACGGCCCCCAAGTCCAACAGCGTGGTGGAGGGCATCTCCGCGGCCTGGGCGGACGTGAAGGCAGGCCGCACCGGGGACGTGCCCCGGGAGCTGCAGAACGTCCACGCCGACTCCACCGGCATGGAGCGGGAGCAGGGCTACCGCTATCCCCACAGCTACCCCGGCCACTGGGTGAGGCAGCAGTACCTGCCGGACGCCCTGAAGACCGTGAAATACTACCACTACGGCGACAACAAGACCGAGCAGGCCGCAAGGGCCTACTGGGAGAAGATCAAGGGTCAGTGAATACCGTTTCCACCGGCTCCTTCTCGTACCCCGGCGGGGAGTAGACCCACCGCTCCAGCACCCCGTCGGTGATCTGGTAGCGGATGGGCTCCGGCTCCTGGGGCGGCGGCAGTGTCTCAATGACCTGGAGCTTGATTTTCATGCGCTCGGGGCGGATGCTCTTGATGTATACGGATACACCGTCCCCCGGCTGCAGGGCCTCCCGGCTGTCGGCCAGGCCTGAGAGGTTGGGTGTCAGCTCCACGAAGCTGCCGTAGTCCTTGACGCTGCGGACGATGCCACGGACCGTCTCGCCGGGACGGAAGCGGCAGGCGTTTTCCATCCAGGTGCCCAGCAGTTCCCGGTGGGTCATGGTGAAGCGGCGGCGGTCACGGTCCACGGATTTCACCGCCGCCAGGATTTTCTCCCCCGTTTGGAACCGCTGAGCGGGGTGGGAGATTCGGGAGACGGAGATGTACTCCATGGGCAGCATGGCCACCACCCCGCAGCCGATATCCAAAAAGGCACCGAAGCGCTCCAACCGGGTCACTACGGCGGATACCACGCTGCCGGGGATCAGGTGCTCCAGAAAGAAGTCCAGGGCCCGCTCCTGGACGGCCCGGCGGCTGAGCACCGCCACCGGCGCGCCCTTTTCATCGGGACGAAGGTCCGTCACCTGGAAGCAGGTGGCCTTTCCCACCCGGCTGAGTACCGCGATCTCCCGCTCCGCCCCGCTGATCCAGGGGGAGAGGACCTCCT
>CATZYY010000130.1 GCA_958426425.1 uncultured Oscillospiraceae bacterium | reverse complement strand
ATCGTTCCGCTGCTGTGGGAACGGGCCGCCCGGTGGCTCAACGGAGTGCCCACCGTGCTGTTCTGTCTGCTGACCGCCGCCGCTCTGGTCCTGTATTTTATGGAACTGCGCCGCTTTTGCCGCCGCTGCACAGAAGGAGGAACAATCTATGCTCTCGGTTGAACACGTGACAAAGCGATACGGAGCCTTTACGGCGCTGGAGGACATCTCTCTGACCTTTTCCCCCGGTGTCTACGGGCTGCTGGGCCCCAACGGTGCCGGAAAGACCACTCTGATGAAAATGCTCTCCACCCTCCTGTTCCCCACAAAGGGACAGATCCTCTGGGATGGGGAGGACATCCTGGCTCTGGGGGCGGAGTACCGGGGACTGCTGGGATATTTGCCCCAGCAGTTCGGGTACTATCCCAACTACACCCCCCGGCAGTTCCTGCGGTATGTGGCCGCGCTCCAGTGTATCCCCAAGCGGGAGGCGGAGGACCGGATCAGCCGCCTTCTGGAGTTGGTGGGCCTGGGGGCGGACGGGGACCGGAAGCTCCGAAAGTTCTCCGGCGGCATGATCCAGCGGGTGGGCATCGCCTCCGCCATGCTGAACGATCCCCGGCTGCTGATCCTGGATGAGCCCACGGCCGGACTGGACCCCCGGGAGCGGGTGCGGTTCCGGAACCTGATCCACTCTTTGGCGGAGGACCGGATCGTGCTGCTGTCCACCCACATCGTCTCGGACGTGGAGACCATCGCCGGGCAGATCGTCATGTTCCAGGACCACCGGCTCTACTGCTGTGATACCCCCTCCAGCATTTGCGCCCGGTTCCACGGAAAGGTCTATCAGGTCCCGGCGGGAGCCGCGCTTGGATCGGACCAGTTTCTTCTCAGCGAAGGTCAGAGCGAGGCGGGCCCGGTACTGCGCATCCTGACGGAGAACCCGCCTGCCGGGGCCGTTCCTGCGGCGCCGGGGCTGGAGGACGCGTTTCTCGCCATCTACCGGGAGGGCCAGTCATGAGCCTTGCCGTGTACGAGTGGCGCAAACTCTTCCGCCTGCCGGCCCTGTGGGCCTTTCTGGCACTGAGCCTTCTGTTCAACGCTCTGCTGATCTGCACCCTTTCGGAGTGGGACCGGACCTTTTTCAACGAGACCTCGGCGGATGCCGCGCTCCTGGGCCAGCGGGTGGATCAGACGTTTTGCGATGGCCTGTCGGCCCTGCCGGAGACGGAGAACCGAAGCGTCCTGCTCCAGTCCGTCACTGGCCTGGAGGATGTCTTTGAGACTTATGACACCAGTGTTTTGAAGGAGTTCTATACAGATGTCGTGAAAAATTCCCCTACGGCCGCGTCGTGGATGGCCTGGAAATACGATGCGCTCTCGAGCCGGGTGGAGCACCTGGCCCGGATGGATGCCGGGATGGACCTGTACGCCGGGCCTGTCACCCAGGGGAGCCACCAGTTCCTCTTCGGAACGTTGATGCGGTCTATTCTGGGGGAGGCGGGGATTGCCGCCATGCTGGGGACGCTGTACCTCCTGGGCTACGAGGGGACGCACCGGACGGAGGGCTTTGCCTGCGCCTCCCGGACCGGGCGGCGGCTGCGGAGGACCAAGGTTTTGGCATCTTTGGCGGCGTCCCCTGTGTTCCTGATCCTGGTGGCCACGCCCACTCTGGGGTTGTATTTTGCCCGGTTCGACTACGGCGGCGTCTGGAGCGCCAGCGTCTCCAGTCAGTTCAACTACCTCACGGATATGCTGCTGACGCGGCCCTTCCTCACCTGGGGGGACTTCTCCGTGGCCGGATATCTGATGGCGGCTCTGGCCCTGGGAGTTGCCCTGACGGCATCGTTTTCCCTGTTGGCGGCCCTCTGCGGCACCCTGTTCCGCAGCCCGTATCTGGCGGCGCTGGCAGCGGGGATTTTGTGCTTCGGCGGCCTGGGACTTACCTCGGCGCTGGGGAATCTGAAACTGTGGGTGGGATATGCCCTCTCCTGTTTTCAGCCCATCGTCGTGTGGCTTTGCTGCGGCGGCTGGTTTACGGAACTGGGCCTCAACGCAGTGCTGCCCTGGCAGGAGACCATCGCCGTGGCGGCGGATCTGCTGCTGCTCGGTATCGGGACGGCCCTGGCCTTGCGCCGCTTTCGGAGAAAGGATGTGCTCACATGAGACTTTTGGCATGGGAACTGCGGAAGATCTGGCGCCCCGGCATCCTGGCGGCCATCTTGCTGCTGGGAGCGGTGTATTACTGGATGTTCCCGGAGTTTTACATCGAATACTTCTGCAACGGTCCTGCTTCTCGGGCCCAGTTCCAACTGGCTTCGGAGTGGGTAGAGAAGTACGGCCCCACGCTGGAGCCGGAGGAGCGGGCAGAACTGGACGGTCAGTTGGCGGAGGAGATTGCGGCCTTCGACGTACAGATCGCCGCCATCCCGGAAACTGCCGCCGCGGGCCTGATGGACTACGAGACCTTTGATCGGTTTCGGGAGGACTATCTGAACGACGCTCTCGACAGCGGCGGTCAGGCGGACATGGACATGGAATATCTGCTGAGTCGGGTGTACGGCGGTACCAACTGGTATATCATTGAAGAAATCCAGTATACCATGGAGCTGTATGACACCCAGGAAGAGCACAACGCCCTGGTGATCTCCGGCAGGAAGGCAGAGGGACAGCCGGAGGCCATGATCCTGCGGGAGGAGCAGCTGGCCGAACCGGAGAGGGCTCACGGGCTGCTTCCGGATTCCGTCAGGGAATCCACCCGGGAATATGGCAGGGATCTGGCAGTGTGGTGCGTTTTGAGCATCGTGCTGCTGCTCTGCCCCACGCTGGTCCGGGACCGGCTGCGGAGAACCCGGGCCATGCAGTGGACCTCCCGCCGGGGACGGTCCATTCTGACCACCCAGATGACAGCCGCCCTGTGCTCTGCACTGGTGCTGACAGCCGTCAATCTCGTGGTTTATGCCATTCCGTTTCTGGCGCAGGAGCCCCTGCGGTTTCGCCATTGCGGCTTGGGTGGAATCTGGGAATGGGGCTCGCCCTGGTTCGACTGGACTTACGGGACCTATCTCGTGGTGCTGGCGGGACTGATCCTGGCGTTGTCCCTGGCTGCCGCCGGCCTCACGGTGTTCCTCTCCCAGTATAGCGGCAGCTACATCGCCATGCTGCTCAAGGCTCTGCCGTTGTTTGTGGCAGTGGGAGCGGTGCTGGGCAGCTGGCTCCTGGACCAGCCCTTCTGCTTCCGGCGAATCTGGGAGAACGGCCCCTGGATGCCGAAGGGGATGGAGGCGGCGGTGGCTGCCGGACTCCTGGCGGTCAGTATCCTGCTCTGTACTCTGACCTGCCGCCATCAGAGAAAACGGGAGCTGCTGTGACAGCGTGACTTGACTGATTTGGGCGGGATACAGGCGGACCCACACCGCGCAAAAACGTAGCACACCGGATGGGAAGCCGAGCTTCCCATCCGGTGTGCTGTACTGCTTTCTGGAGGCGCTTTTACCGCACCTGCGCATGGGGTTGCCTACGGTCTGGGCGGCCCCATCCTGCTTCTGGCCTTGTGGTGTGAGTGTAGGTGGGGGGAGTGAATCCGGCGTCGCGGTACCCGGCATGGCGGCGACCGTCTTGATGTCCACGCCGTTCTGGAGGGCCAGGAGACCATTGGGCGCCGGAGACGGATCTTGATTTGAAATTGCATTTGTCTTGGGCCAGCCTAAGGTCACATATCATTGCCGACTGAGCCCCATTCTTTTCATCCTTGGGGAAGATCAATAACCGTTTCACCAAAACGAAGCGCTACGGCTTGTTCCACCGCCACCGGAAGGTCCCAGTTGTAGGCAGAATACCAGTTGCTGGTATCCGCCTCGCCCGTCCAGTTGGAATGTCCGTCGAAGCCGGAAATCTCCGACCCATCCGCCAGAATCAGCGCTACATCCGACCACAGATGGTACCCGGAAAATTGAGGCTGACATATCATTCTGACCCCCGTGGAGGTAATGCGGATCTCTTCAAACTCTATCTCTGTAGCATCTTGCCCGTTCAGCCATTCCGTGGATAAAGGCAAAGTAACATGCTCCAAAACCACCGGCGCCGAGGCGGTTATCTGGTCCAAAGAGAAGGTCAGATTCCACTGGCCCTCCTGTATCACCTCCCGATCTATCCTCAGGTTCTCCAGCTGGAGCTGGTAGGTACCTCCCTGAGTCAGGTTGGTAGAGGAGTTCAGACACTGATAGAAAAGCAAAAACTGCAGGCTGCCGTCGTCCAGGACCTCACATTGCCTTGCCGTTACCCATCTGCTCACGACGATTCCCAAATCGGAAAATTCTTTTTCGGGGGCTCCCAGCAATTCACCTCTTTCAAAGGAATAGTTCTTTCCCGCCTCATAGTTTCCGGTAACATGCACCAGCATCCAAAGCGCATCTTCTCCGGCGGCAACAGAGTCCAGCGACACGGTTATGTTTGAAACTTGAGATGCTGTCGGGGGTTGTCCGGCAACCGTGGACGGAGATGTATCTGAAGCGTCTGTATTGTCTGCTCCCTGGGAGGAAATATCGTTGGGAGAAGCAGCTTCAGAGAGTGTGTCCTCTGCGGGAGAGCCGTGCCTAAATGTGACTTCTGTGGGAGTGTCTTCCGATCCGTTCTCCATAGTCGAAGTTACATCAATAGACTGGGTTACATTGTTCATGATTTTTTCCTGCTGAGGATTCATGAGATCCTCTCCGGTAGCTTCTGTCCAGTATTGCCGGAACCAATCCTGAAGGTTAGGAATATTGGCCGCCAAAGCGGTTCCGGCTAGGAGCAGAGCGATTATTGCGGCAATCAAAATGAATTTTGGGATACCTCTGCGTAAAGCTTGCTTTTCACGTTTGGTCATGTCCAACACCTCATCTTTCAACCTCTCGGAGGCAGTGACATGGTCGAATGCTTCCTGGTATGGAGTTCTCATTGGTCACCCTCCTCCAGTTGTGATTTTAGTTTCTCTCGAGCTCTGACCAGCCTGGTTCTGACTGTCGATGGGTTGAGTTTGAGCAATTCCCCTACTTCTTTGATGGAATACCCCTCGTAGTGGTATAGATACAGCGGAATGCGATACTTCTTTGGAAGACGCATGATTTCTTCCAGTACTCCTTGGTACTCAGATTCCGACACATACGTTTCGGGTACATCCGCAAGAGAAATAAAGGGAAAGTGCCATGGCGGCCGGGAGAGATCCTTACAGACGTTTAATGTCACCCGGACCAGCCAGTATCGCATAGGGGTTTCATCTGTTGGTACGGATTCTGCCTTCCACAGCCGCAGCATTACCTCCTGTGCTGCGTCCTCTGCGTCATGAACACAACCGAACCAGTTTAAGGCAATGCGGTAGACCATATTTAGATATTGCTCTGCTGCCGCATTGAATTCCTGCTCAGTCCGCATAGCGATCTGTCTCCTGTCGAGATTTTCTTGAAAAGCTTTTCACTTATAATACCTCTGGGGAATTAAAAAAGTCTCAAAATAAATTTAAATTAAAAAATAACATAATGCGGCTTGTTCCAAGATAATTGACGGAGACCATAGAGACACGACCCATACCGCGCCCCACATTGGTAGCGGTGCGATAAAATATCCGGCAGCGGCATCCTGAAAAGGTTTCCTTATCTGCTGATTGCGAAGCCCTTGTGCCGCAAATCATTGCGGCACAAGGGCTTCGGTGCGTTTTCTCACAAAAATCAGCAGGTCAGGGAACTTTTTCAGAGTCCGCTTTTCCCTGTCCATTTGAACGTGTGAGCCACTGTGTGGGTCTGGTTTTGTGTTCGCTTCACTTATCCGCGAAGAATATTTTGTCCTTTGCAAATCTCTCTGTGACTTTCAGCACGCGCAGCCTCGGCTCCAGGCGGGAGAGCAGTTCGTTGGTGATGGTGCCGCACTGCCCGGCCACTTCCCGGGCGGTGATCTCCTGGCCGCCGTCCCGGCCGATCAGGGTCACGAGGTCCCCAGGCTGGACCTCCGGCACCTCCGTCACATCCAGAAACAGCTGGTCCATACACATCCGCCCCACCATGGGGTACCGGCAGCCGCGGACCAGGGCCGCACCACCCACTTGTGGCAGCTGCCGGGGCAGACCGTCTCCGTAGCCAATAGTAACCACCGCCAGGGCTGTTTCGCGCTGGGCCTGAAAGGCCAGGCCGTACCCGGCCCCCTCCCCGGGGGCTAGTCGCCGCACCGAAGCCACCCGGGCCCGCAGGGACAGTACCGGCTTCAGGTCAGGCCAGGAGGCTGTGGGGGCACTGTCGCTGGGGACACCGTAGAGAATAATTCCCGCCCGCAGATACCGGCAGGGCTGGGGCGGCAAATTCAAAAGACCGTAGCTGGACTGAATGTGGACGGCACCGGGGTCATAGCCGGAGGAACGAAGCCAGTCCACCGCCTGGTAGAAACCGTCCAACTGCTGTTGGGTGTAGTCCTCGTCGCCCTTTTCCAGGCTGTCGGAGACGCACAGATGGGAGAACACCCCGTCAATACGCAGATTTTTCTCCCGAAACAGCCGGCCCAGGGCCTCCTGGTCCGCTGCCGGGACGCCCAGCCGGTGCATGCCGGTGTCCAGCCCCAAGTGAACGCGGACGGGTCCCCGGGCCGCCAGGGCGTGGCCGTGGGCCTCGTCTGCCACGGTCTGGGTCAGGCGCCAGCGGCGCAGCAGAGGGGCATCTTTCGGGTCCGTCCAGCCCAGTATCAAAATAGTTCCCCGGATACCTGTCTTACGCAGGGCGATGCCCTCACTGAGGCAGGCCACAGCGAAGGCCCGGACACCCGCTTGCTGCAGCCGCCGGGCGGTCACCGCCGCCCCGTGACCGTAGGCGTCCGCCTTGACCACCGCCATCAGTTCCTGCCCCGGGGACAGGCACTTTTGCA
>CATZYY010000129.1 GCA_958426425.1 uncultured Oscillospiraceae bacterium | reverse complement strand
CCTTCTGCATCAGCTCCTTCTTCGCCGGCGTGGGCGGCGGCATGTTCGCCATGTTTGCCAACCAGGCCCAGGCCAAGACCTTTACCACTGCCATGACCTATGAGATCTTGCTGATCGTGGTCATCGGCGGCATCGGCTCCATCTCCGGCAGCTGCATTGCCGCATTCCTGTACGTGGCCGCCAGTGAGTGGTGGCTGCGGTTCCTGGATACCAGCGTCACCTTTACCTCTCCCGCCGATCCCCGGCGGATCGCCTTCATCGTCATCTACGCGGTTGTAGTGATCGGCGGTGCAGCGCTGCTGATCCTGCGTGACCGCAAGGGCGAGAACAAGCGATGGAAACAGATCGTCACAGCGGTGGTAGCCCTGGCCCTTATGGGCTGGCTGGCCATGTATCTCATGGGCGGGTCCATGACCATGCCCTTCCTGCGCAACGGCTTCCGCATGGTGGTGTTCTCCCTGGTTATCATGGTGGTGGTGCTGTTCTTCCGCCGTGGTCTGATGGGCGACAAAGAACTGCCGGACCTGTTCCGCAGAAGGAAACCTGCCAAGGCGGCGAAGGGAGGCGGCAGCAATGGCTGAAAACGTGCTGAAAGTGGAAAACGTCACCATGCAGTTCGGCGGCGTGGTGGCTGTGGACAACATGAACCTCTCCATCGATAAGGGCGAGATCGTGGCTCTGATCGGGCCCAACGGCGCCGGCAAAACCACCGCCTTCAACGTGGTCACCGGCGTATACCAGCCCACCAACGGGCGGGTGTCCTTCCTGGGGGAGACCATTGTCCGCAACCATCCCCAGGGCAAGATGAAAAAGCTCTACAAGGGGGAGAACGCAGACCTCTATACTGCCGCTTACCACCTGGCCCCCCAGCCCGGCGAGGATGAGGCCGCCCTGGCTCGGCGCAAGGAGGTGGAAAAGCAGCGGGATTCCGCAGTCTTTACCAACCAGGTTCTATCTCCCACCCCCGACAAGATCACACAGCTGGGCATGGCCCGGACCTTCCAGAATATCCGGCTGTGGAAGTCCCAGACAGTGTTCGACAACGTTCTGATTGCCAAGCACTGCCGCACCCACACCAACTTCCTCTCCGCCACCTTCCGCCTCAACCGGAAGGAGGAGGCGGAGCAGCGGCGCAATGTAGAGCAGCTTCTGGAAACCGTGGGTTTGCTGGATGTCAAGGATGAGCTGGCCACTTCTCTGCCCTACGGCAAGCAGCGGCGGCTGGAGATTGCCCGGGCGTTGGCGGCGGAGCCAAAGCTGTTGCTGCTGGATGAGCCTGCGGCAGGCATGAACCCTCAGGAGACCGACGAGCTCACTGCTTTTATCGGTCAGATTCGGGATCAGTTTGGCCTGACGGTATTTCTGATTGAGCACCACATGGACCTGGTTATGGACATCTCCGACCGCATCTATGTGCTGGACTTCGGCAAACTGATTGCCCAGGGCACACCGGCGGAGATTCAGAACAATCAGCACGTTATTGACGCGTATCTGGGGGTGGCGGAAGATGCTTAAAATTGAAAACCTCCATGTAAATTATGGCGGCATCCAGGCCCTTCGAGGCATCTCCCTGGAGGTGCCGGACGGCAAGATCGTGACGTTGATCGGTGCCAACGGCGCCGGCAAGTCCACCACCCTGCGGACCATCACCGGCCTGGTCAAGGCCAGCGCCGGCTCCATTCTCTGGAATGGTCAAGAAATGCTGGGCAAACCCATTGACAAGATCGTGTCGGCGGGCATCGCCATGAGCCCCGAAGGACGGCGGGTCTTTGCGGATCTGACTGTTGTGGAGAATCTGAAGATCGGCGCATACCTGCGCAAGGACAAGGCAGAGATTGAAAAGGACCTGAAATGGGTCTATGAGCTGTTTCCCCGTCTGGAGGAGCGCAGCTGGCAGCTGGCCGGCACCCTCTCCGGCGGCGAGCAGCAAATGCTGGCCGTAGGCCGGGCGCTGATGTCCCGTCCCCAGTTGATGATGCTGGATGAGCCCTCTCTGGGCCTTGCCCCCCTGGTAGTTCAGGACATTTTCTCCATCATTCAGGAAATCAACCGCCAGGGCGTCACCGTACTGCTGATTGAGCAGAACGCCAATATGGCCCTGAAAACCGCGGATCTTGCCTACGTGCTGGAGACCGGCCGCATTACCATGAGCGGCACCGGTGCCGAGCTGTTGGCCAATGAAAAGGTCAAGGAAGCCTACCTAGGCAAACACCGGAATTAATTAAAAAGAAGGGCCCGGCCCCGTAGAGGCCGGGCCCTTCTTTTTTATCTGGGAGGGGTCTCTTATCCTGTGTATGCAGTGTTTTCCTGGGTCTATGCGAGAACGTTTGCGTTTTTGATTTTTTCAAATAAGTTTTATAATTTTATTAAATTTCTGCTTATAGCAAAAAAATATTGCAAAAAAATATTTTTTCTTCTTGACAAAATGTACTTTTTGGTGTTACCTTAAATTAAATCTTGAAAACGTTTGCGAAATTTTAAGATCTTGCGCACATCTTTGACCCACTTATCGGCATACCAGGCATTTTGCTGTACGGAATCACAGCATTCCCGACCTCATGGCGTGAACCGGCAATAGACAACACCCGGCGGACTGGACCTAGCATGGTTTCCAAACCGCCTTATAAAGGAGGAAAACAGCCATGCTGAATACCGTATTATTTGACATGGGAGGCACTTTAGAGGATATCTGGTACAATGAAGAAACCTCGGCTTTGGTAGTAACCCGCCTAATGGAGACTCTTCGCGCCGGCGGGCTGGAACCAGGCTGCTCTCCTGAGGAATTTCGTGAAAAGGTCTTTGCTGGAGTAAAGGCATACAAGGCCTGGAGCGAGCAAGTCTGGCTGGAAAAAAAGCCGGAAGAGATCTGGCCGGAGTTCTATCTTCGGGATTTCCACTTTCCCCGGGAAAAGCTGGTTCCCATGGCGGAGACCCTGGCCAACCTGTGGGAGGTCACCTTCTATCACCGGGAACTGCGGCCTGACGTGCCGGAGACCCTGGAGGCGCTGCACCAGCGAGGTTATCATCTGGGTATTATCTCCAACAATGCCTCTTTGTACAATGTCTTTGACGTTCTGGAGCAGTATGGCATTCGTTCCTATATGGAAGATGTGACGGTATCCAGCGTCACCGGCTACCGCAAGCCCCATCCGGAGATCTTCCGCATCTCCCTGCGGCAAATGCAGGTGGCGGCGGAAAACTGTGTCTATGTGGGAGACACCGTCTCCCGGGACATTATCGGCTCCAAGCGGGCGGGCTTCGGTAAATCCGTGCAGATCGGCTCCTTCCTCTCCGCCCAGAAGGATGCGGGCGTCGGCGCCGAGGCCGAGCTGCCGGACGTGGTCATTGATCACATGGGGGCTCTGGTAGACTGGCTGGACCAGGTAAATCCCGCTTTGGCCCACGGCGCCTGACCGTAATCAAACAGAGAAACGCACCCCTGGCGGAATTCCCGCCAGGGGTGCGTTGTTCCTCAGTTTGCTTCCACCAGATAGGCATCCCAGTCCTGGGGCTGACTTTGCAGCTCCGGCACGAACAACGTGCCGCCTGCCGCCTCCACGGCCTCCCACAAAGCCTCTGCCTGGGTGGCAATGGTTCTGGAATAGATCCGGTCGGTCAGCGGAGCAATCTCCGACAGCACCAGCCCCGCCGTCTCATCCCGGCCGGTCAGTACCGCCTCCGCCGGCAGCTCCACCGACAGCGCCACATCCTCATACCCCGCCTGATCCAGCGCCTCTCGCAGCGTGGTCAGCAGTCCCGCAAGACTGGGCTCCTTTCCCGCCTCCGGATACTGAATCTTATCCAGCTTTCCCACTGTTGGGAAGGAGAAGTCTGTCAAAAGGATCTCATCAAAGCCCAGAGCGGCACACTCTACCGCCAGATCCGCCACATAGGTCCGCGTCCCTTCCTTGGCGGGGTTCAGCCAGTTCTGGTTGTTTCCGTCGTAGAAGATATAGCCGCCGGTATTTTTCAGGCCCCGGCCCTCTACGTCGGCATTGGCGGCCCGGCTGTCCAACAGGCAGGACAGCCGAGCGATGGTATAAATGTCGCTGCCAGTCAGCTCTGTCAAAGCCTCGGCCGTAGAATCGGCGGCCTTTCGGGCAGCCGGCAAGGCCGTTTCAGAGTCGTAGTACACACTGCCGGAGCTGTCCTTCACCGTGACCACCACCGCGTCATAGCCTTGTTCTGCCAGATTCTCCAGGCCGGATATCCCGGTCAGTGGCGTGTCCGTCAGCCACAGGACCCGGGCCCCGGCAGGGGTTTCCGGCTCCTGAACAGTTACTTCCACCGTCTCCGACTCCTCCGATTCCGTGGCGGCCGTCTCCTCCCGCTGCCAGGGGAATTCCAGGTGGGCGTTGCCCTCCGCATCATAGACTACGCAGTACTCCTGCAGGATCATAGCGGCGATGGAGGCCACAATCACCAGCAGCAACACCACCGCCAGGGCAATTTTCCCCCTGGGGGCCCGCCCCCGGTAGCTGCGGTATCCCTTTGTCAGCGGCATACTGCCTCACCTCACTTCGGAGAATCGGCCCCGGAACAGTCAATGCTGTTTCAGGGCTGGATGGCGTCCAGCTTGTTCACCCGGCGGGCATGGCGTCCGCCCTCAAACTCGGTGGTCAGGAAGACTTCCACCATCCGCTCGGCCAGGTTCTTGCCGGTAAAGCCGGCTCCAATGGCCATCATGTTGGCGTCGTTGTGGCGGCGGGTCATCTCCGCCTCCAGAGAGTCCGCGCAGTGGGCACAGCGGATGCCCTTGACCTTGTTGGCGGCAATGGAGATGCCGATACCGGTGGTGCAGATGACGATGCCCCGCTCACACCGGCCGTCGGCCACAGCCCGGGCCGCCGCCTCACCGAAGTCGGGATAGTCGCAGCTTTCCGTGGAGTGGCAGCCAACATCCTCCACCTCGTGGCCCAGCTTCTCCAGCAGCGCCTTGATGTCGCATTTGAGCGCATAACCGCCGTGATCGCAACCCAGAGCAATCTTCATAGTGTCCGTCTCCTTTTCAAAATGTAAATAAAGGGCCGCCCGGCAGGCGGCCCCGGGTACTGTGCCCCATTATAAGACCTTGAAGTAAAAAATGCAAATCACAGGTCATGCCAAATCGGCTTGCCCTGTACAAAAGTGCAAAATCGCCGGAAGCCGCAGCTCCGCAGCAGCTCCTGTCCCTCCCGGATGGCGCAGCCCACGCCGCCCGTCCGGTGGGCGTCAGAGCCCAGGGTAATGATCTCTCCGCCCAGGCGGCGGTACATCCGCAGCCACTTCTCGTCGGGCAGGGGCATATCGCCGTGGTTGGTGTTGAGCTCAATGCCCAGGCCCTTCTCCACCACCAGCCGCAAAATCCGCTCTAATTCTCCCTGGTATTCGTCGAAGGTCAAGCGGAATCCCCTCCGTCCGTTGAAATACCGCAGAGGCAGTGTCAAATGTCCCACTACCTGAATCTTTCCCCAGCGGACCATCCGCTCGATCCGGGAGAGATAGTCGCCCAGCCGCGCTCGGGCATCCTCCTCGTCGGCAGGGGCATACAGGGCCAGATTGCTGTCCGCCGGAGGCGGCAGACTGTGGATAGAGCCAATGACAAAATCCAGTGCCGGGGCCAGCTCCAACTGCCGTTCCGCCCAGGCAAAATCCCAGGGAGCGTCCCCCAGCTCGATACCCAGCCGCAGTTGAATGTCATCCCCTACGGCAGCCTTGGCAGCGGCAAAGGCCTGCTCCAAGCGGCTCCAGTCATAGTCCTCTGTCTTAGGAATCGTACAGTTCCACTCCAGAGGTTCCATGTGTTCAGTGAAGCAGATTTCATTCAGCCCCGCGGCAATGGCCGCAGCCGCCATCTCCTCCATGGAGTTTCTGGCGTCCGGCGAACACAGGGTATGGGTATGATAATCCGCAAGGTACATACTGTCCCTCACTTCTTAAATTTCTTAAAAAATTTCTTTTGTTCCTCGTAGTTGTTGTCGCCCATGGTCTCGGCAAATTTCTTCAGGGCTTCCTTCTGCTCCTTGTTCAGGTTTCGGGGCGTCTCAATGTAGACAGTCACATACTGGTCACCCCGACCCCGGCCGTTGAGAGAGGGGATGCCCTTGCCCTTAAGGCGGAAGGTGGTGCCGGACTGGGTCCCCTCCGGCAGGGTGTACTTCACCTTGCCGTCAATGGTGGGAATTTCCAGCTCCGCACCCAGGACCGCCTGGGCAAAGGTGATGGGAGCCTCGCACAGCACGCTGGTGCCCTCCCGGCGGAACAGCTCATGGGGCCGGACAGTAATGGTAATCAGCAGGTCGCCGGCGGGGCCGCCGTTCTTGCCGGCGTGGCCCTGGCCCCGGATGGAGATGGTCTGGCCGTTGTCGATGCCGGCGGGGATGCTGGCCTGAATGGTCTTGCGCCGCCGCACAAAGCCGGTGCCGTGGCAGTCCTTGCAGGGCTGATGGATGATCTTGCCCTTGCCGCCGCAGCGGGAACAGGGGGAGGAGGTGGCGAAGACGCCCATGGGGGTCTGCCGCCGCACCTGGACCGAGCCGGTACCATGGCAGTCCGGGCACACCTCCGGGGAGGTCCCGGGGGCGCAGCCTTTGCCGTGACAGGTATCACAGGGTTCCATCCGCTCCACGGTGACAGACTTCTCACAGCCGAAAGCCGCCTCCTCGAAGCTGATGGCCACGGACAATCGAATGCTCTCGCCCCTCTGGGGCGCGTTGGGATTGGTCCTCCGGGCGCCGCCGAAACCGCCGCCGAAGAAGCTGCCGAAGATATCTCCCAGGTCGCCGAAGTCGAACCCTCCGTCGAACCCGCCGCCAAAGCCACCGGCCCCAAAATTGGGATCGATGCCCGCATGGCCGTACTGATCATACCGGGCCTTTTTGTCTGGATCAGAGAGGAC
>CATZYY010000128.1 GCA_958426425.1 uncultured Oscillospiraceae bacterium | reverse complement strand
AACTGACGGCGGGATATCCGCTGTTTTTAAGGAGAGGAATACACCCATGATCAACATGATTCAAAACGCCAAAGAGCAGGCCGCGGCCCTGGCCATGGCCGCCTACCAGGCCGCCGCGGCCGACGGTACCCTGCCTCAGGCCGCCGTGCCCGCCGCCCCGGTGGAAATCCCCAAGGATACCGCCAACGGCGACTTCACCACCACCTTCGCCATGGCCGCCGCCCGGGCCCTGCGCCAGCCGCCCCGGGCCATTGCCCAGGCTTTGCTGGACCACATGGACCTGACCGGCAGCTATTTCACCTCCGCCGAGATCGCCGGTCCCGGCTTTTTGAACTTCCGCCTGGGAGACGGCTGGTACGGCGGTGTCATGTCCGCCGTGGAGGCCGAGGGAGATGCCTACGGCACCAACGACGGGCTGAAGGGGAAGAAGTATATGGTGGAGTTCGTCTCCGCCAATCCCACCGGCCCCATGCACATGGGCAACGCCCGTGGCGGCGTCCTGGGGGACACCCTGGCCAGCGTCCTTTCCGCCTGCGGCGCCGACGTGACGAGAGAGTTCTACGTCAACGACGCCGGTCACCAGATTGACAAGTTCGCCCACTCCATCGAGGCCCGTTATCTTCAGATCATCAAAGGAGAGGATGCGGTGCCCTTCCCGGAGGACGGGTACCAGGGCGTGGACATCCGGGAGCTGGCCCAGGCCTACTACGACCAGCACGGTGAGGACTTGCTGAACGTGCCGGAGGCGGAGCGGCAGGAGAAGCTGGCCCAGTTCGGCCTCAGCGTGAACCTGCCCCGGATGAAGACCGACCTGGAGCGCTACAAAATTCACTACGACAACTGGTTCTATGAGTCCACCCTCCATGAGAGCGGATACGTGGCCGAGACTGTGGACATGCTGACCGAAAAGGGCTGGACCTATGAAAAGGACGGGGCGCTGTGGCTCCGGACCGCCGACATTCTCCGGGACCACTACCGCAAGGCCGGAAAGAAGGAAGCGGACATCGAGAAGTTGGACCTGAAGGACGACGTGCTGCGCCGGGCCAACGGCTTCTACACCTACTTTGCCGCCGACATCGCCTATCACCGCAACAAGTTTGCCGTCCGGGGCTTTGACAAGGTCATCAATGTCTGGGGCGCCGACCACCACGGCCACGTGGCCCGGCTGAAGGGGGCTCTGGACGCCTTGGACCTGAACGGGTCGGAGCGGCTGGACATCGTTCTCATGCAGCTGGTGAAGCTGCTGCGGGACGGCGAGGTGGTCCGCATGTCCAAGCGGACCGGCAAGGCCATCTCCCTCCACGACCTGCTGGACGAGGTCAGCGTGGACGCCGCCCGGTGGTATTTCAATGCCAAGCCCGACACCCAGATGGAATTCGATCTGGGCCTTGCTGTCCGGGAGGACAGCGAGAACCCCATCTACTACGTGGAGTACGCCCACGCCCGGATCTGCTCGCTGCTGCGGGCGCTGCGGGAGGAGGGGGCCTCGGTTCCCGCCCAGGCGGACGTGGACCTGACCATCCTCTCCGGGGAGACGGAGCGGGCCCTCATCAAGCAGATCGCCCAGTTCTGCGAGGAGGTGAAGCTCTCCGCCCGGGACTATGACCCCAGCCACATCAACCGCTACCTCCAGGAGCTGGCGGGCTGCTTCCACCGCTTCTACACCGCCTGCCGCATCAAGGGCGAGGAGCCCGCGGTCATGGCCGCCCGGCTGAAGTTGGCGGACGAGACCCGCATCGTGCTGAAAAACGGCCTGCGGCTCATCGGTGTGGAGGCGCCGGAGAAGATGTGACCGCCCGCTTTCTGGCGAACGGGACCTGACAGGAGGACAAGCTATGGAATTTCAGAAAGAGACCGGCCGCATCTATGCGGAAAAAGACGGAGAGCTGATTGCTGAGATCACCTTCCCGGAGGAGGACGGCGTGGCGGTCATCGACCATACCTTTGTGGACGATTCCCTGCGGGGACAGGGGGTGGCGGGCCAGTTGGTCCGCGCCGCCGTGGACCAGATTCGGGGAGAACACAAACAGGCCCGGGCGGTGTGCTCCTATGCCAAGGCCTGGTTTGAGCGCCACCCGGAGGAGGCAGACCTGTTGCGGGGCTGAACCCTTAAAAAGATGAAGCGCCGGGACGGCGGGGACCTGCCGTCCCCGCCGTTTTCCTGCTGAAGAGGAGACAGGAGGGAGTTATATGGAACAGACGGCCTCGCCCCGCCGGGCGGCGCTGCGGGCGGCCTTCCCAGCCACGGTGCCGGTGCTGACGGGATTTTTGTGCCTGGGGGTGGCCTACGGGGTGCTGATGGAGACCAAGGGGTACGGCCCACTCTGGTCGGTCCTCATGAGCGCCATTGCCTTCGGGGGCAGTATGCAGTTTGTGGCCATTACGCTGCTGACCGCTGCTTTTGACCCTCTCCAGGCCTTTTTGCTGTCGGTGATGGTCAATGCCCGCCACATTTTTTACGGATTGAGCCTGCTGGACAAGTACCGGGGCCTGGGCAAGGTGCGGCCCTTCCTGATTTACGTGCTGTGTGACGAGACCTTCTCCCTGGTGTCCACCCTGGACCCGCCGGAGGGGGTGGCCCGCCGGGATTTCTACTTCTGGATTTCCCTGCTGGACTATTCCTACTGGATTGCCGGCACGGCCCTGGGAGGCCTGGTGGGGAACCTCATTACCTTTGACACCACGGGACTGGACTTCGCCCTGACGGCGCTGTTCGTGGTGCTGTTTCTGGAGCAGTGGAAAAAGCGCTCCCGCCGCCCCGCCGGGGTGCTGGGCATGGCCTGCGCCGCCGCGGCGCTGGCGCTGTTCGGGGCGGACAATCTGGTGATCCCCGCCATGGCACTGATCCTGGTGCTGCTGGTGGTACTGCGTCACAGGCTGGACCGGCGGGACGGCGGAGAGGAGGCGGCGCCATGACCCTGACACCCATGCAGACTCTGGGCATCATCCTGGCGGTGGCCGCCGGGACCCAGCTGACAAGGTGGCTGCCCTTCTGGCTGTTCCCGGAGAAACGGGACCCGCCGCCGGTGGTGGCGTACCTGGGACGAGTGCTGCCGCCGGCCATGATGGGATTGCTGGTGGTCTACTGCCTGAAAAGCGTCCAATGGACCGCGGCACCCCATGGGGCCCCGGAGCTGATCGCCGTGGCCGTTACCGCCGCCCTCCACTGGTGGAAAGGCAATGTCCTGCTTTCCATTGCTGCCGGTACGGCGGTTTACATGCTGCTGGTGCAGCTGGTATTTGCATAGAGATACAGACGGCGCGGACGAAAGTCCGCGCCGTCTCTGCCGGCATGCGATTTGCCGCGTCTGTACGGATGACCCTCGCCCTGCGTAAATACGCTCCTGCTTGGATGCATAAACCTTCCAGATTCCGTATAAACTGGGATCGCGGCAAATGTCGCGGCCTTTTTTAGCTGATAAGGAGGGGCATGATGCGCAGGCAGCTCTTTTTCTGGTCCCTGGCGGGCTTTTTATTTACTGCGGCAGCTGGGTCTCTGCTGCATTTCGTCTACGAGTGGAGCGGCGGCAGTACCCTGGCGGCGGCTTTTTCCGCTGTGAACGAGTCAACCTGGGAGCATATGAAACTGTTGTTTTTCCCCATGTTTGTATTCTCTGTGGTCCAGGTGATTGCTTTGGGACGGCAGTATCCAAATTTTCTGGCAGTTCGGGCCGTCAGCACCCTGGTGGGTCTGGCACTGATTCCAATACTGTTTTATACCTATACCGGCGTCCTGGGCCGGGATGTGGCCTTGGTAGACGTGACGATCTTTTTCCTGGCCGCTTTGGCTGCCTTTGCGCTGGATGCCCGTTTGCTGCGTCGGGGCCGGTGGAACAGCGGCTATCAGCAGGTACTGGGGCTGCTGGTGCTGTGGGGTCTGGCCTTTTTATTCGTGTATTTCACCTTCCATCCGCCGATGTTGGGCCTGTGGCAGGACCCGTTGACCGGCGGCTACGGCATCTCATGACACACATTCCTCCCAACCGCGGAGACCACCCTGGTCTTCGCGGTTGTTGTTTTCCGGGATTTTACGTTGACCGTTGTTCCTCCCGGGGGTATAATACCATCATTCCCAAAGGGTTTTGACAAAGGAGGCCCTGCTATGGCAACCAAACGAAAATCTGTGGCGCCCTTTTACGCGGTGGCGGCGGTGTGGCTGGCCTGCGGACTGCTGGTGCCGCTGTACGAGCCCATGCACTACCTTCTGGCCGCGGCGGCCTCCGGGGTGGTATTCCTGCTGGTGGGCGCCCTGTGCCGGAGCGGTGCGCTGGGGCAGGCGGAGGAGGCTCCGGCGGCGCCCAAGCAGGAGGCGGAGCCCTCCACCGGCAACGCGGAGCTGGATAAGATGCTCAAGGACGGACGTCTGGCCATCGCCGAGATGAAGCGGCTGGACGACAATATCGCCGACCCCGGCATCTCCGCCGATATCGTCCGGCTGGAGCAGGTGTCCCAGAAGATCTTCGACGAGGTGAAGCGGGACCCGGGCAAGCTGCCCCAGATCCGGAAATTCATGGACTATTACCTGCCCACCACCCTGAAGCTCCTTAACACCTACGACCGTATGAGCGGCGCCGGGGTGTCGGGGGAGAACATTGACACTACCCTTGCCAAGGTGGAGGGCATGATGCGCACCATCGTGGCCGCCTTTGAAAAGCAGCTGGACAGCCTTTACGGCGCCGAGGCCCTGGACATCTCCACAGACATCACCGTGCTGGAGAACATGATGGCTCGGGAGGGTTTGACGGAGCAGCCTCTTAAGGCCGAGAGCATTCCCAAGGAGGACCCGGATATCAGGCTGGAGCTGTAAACGGACGTGTATTGACCGCCAGAATGAACGGAGGATATAACCATGACGGAAGACAAGAATTTGATGCCGGAACTGACGTTGGAGCCCACTCAGACCGCCGCGGCGGAGGAGGTGCCCCAGCTGACCCTGGACCCCAGCGCTCCCGCTGCCCCGGCGGCTCCCGCCGCGGAGCCCGCCAAGCCCGCCGCCGAACCGGTGAAGCTGGATGACAGCCTGCTCAGCGACGCGGAAAAGAAGGCGGTGGAGGACTTTGCCAAGAAAATCGATATTACCGATTCCAACATGATTCTCCAGTACGGCGCCGCTGCCCAGAAAAATGTGGCGGGCTTCTCCGAAAACGCACTGAACTCCGTCCGCACCAAGGACCTGGGCGAGGTGGGCAAGTCCCTCTCCGAGCTGGTGGTGGAGCTGAAGGGCTTCGGCGAGGAAGAGGAGAAGAAGGGCCTGTTCGGCCTCTTTAAAAAGACCGGCAGCAAGCTGGAGGCCATGAAGGCCCAGTACGCCAAGGTGGAGACCAACGTGGACAAGATCGCCCGGGAGCTGGAGCAGCACCAGGTGACGCTGATGAAAGACGTGGCCATGCTGGACCAGATGTACGAGCTGAACCTGAAGTACTACAAGGAACTGACCATGTACATTCTGGCCGGCAAGAAGAAGCTGGAGCAGGTCCGCGCCCAGGACCTGCCGGCCCTGAAGGCCAAGGCGGAGCAGACCGGCGCCCAGGAGGACGCCCAGGCCTACAACGACCTTGCCCAGATGTGCGAGCGGTTTGAAAAGAAGCTCCACGACCTGGAGCTGACCCGGATCATCTCCGTTCAGATGGGCCCTCAGACCCGCCTGATCCAGAACAACGACACGCTGATGGTGGAGAAGATTCAGTCCTCTCTGGTGAACACCATCCCCCTGTGGAAAAGCCAGATGGTGCTGGCCCTGGGCCTGGAGCACAGCCGTCAGGCCACAGCGGCTCAAAGCGCCGTGACGGAGATGACCAACGAGCTGCTGAAAAAGAACGCCGACATGCTGAAAATGGGTACCGTGGCCACCGCCAAGGAGGCCGAGCGCAGCGTGGTGGACATCGAAACCCTCCAGCACACAAATGCGCAGCTGATTTCCACGCTGGACGAGGTGCTGAACATCCAGAAGGAAGGCGCCGCCAAGCGCAAGGCCGCCGAGGCGGAGCTGGGCCGGATTGAGGGCGAGCTGAAGCAGAAGCTGATGGAGCTGAGAGGGTAAGAATACCGGAGCTGCGCCCAGATGGTCCAGCTCCGGGGTCCCCGGCGGGTCCGGTGGGTCCGGTGGGGAGAGGCGGAGAGAACGCATGCACCGTTGGGTGGGTCAAGGCCCGTGACGCCCGGGACCGCAGCGGCACGTGCCGCAGAGTCTGCCTGCTCCCCCTTCCCGGACGGTTCTTTTGCATCCCTTTCTCATTGCATCCATAAAAGAGGAATCATTGCCTATGAAAATTTTTCAAAAACGAAGCGTGGCGGTCATTGTCATGGTGCTGGCCATTGCGGCAGGTATCGCCCTGGGGCAGGCGCGCAAGCCCAACAGCGCCGACGCGCCCTCCACCGCCATTGTGGGCACGTATACGTATACCTACGACCATGCCGGGGTGCTGACTGACAAGACCATGGAGCACATGGATGCCATGAACGCCTCCCTGTTTGCCCAGACCGGCGCCCAGATTCTCACTGTCACGGTGGATACCACCGACGGGCAGGATATTCTGGAGTACGCCCTGGACCTGGGCAACACCTACGGCGTGGGCTCCGCGGAGCGGAACAACGGCGTGGTGATGGTGCTGGCCCTGGACAACATCTCCCAAAGCGGATTGCAGGGCGACTACTGCGTGGTGGTGGGTGACGGCCTTGGCAGCTATGTGGATGATTTTACCTCCATGCAGTCCTACTACCTGGAGAGCGATTTTGCCGCCGGAAACTACGATGACGGCGTGCTGGCCACTTTTGACGCTTTTATTGACTGGTTCGCAGACTTTTACGGCGTGGACATCCGGGAGGGCTACATCCCCGCGGTGCCGGAGACCTACACCAGCGGAACCTACCACACCGAGAG
>CATZYY010000127.1 GCA_958426425.1 uncultured Oscillospiraceae bacterium | reverse complement strand
GGCAGATCTATGTGGGACTGCCGGATATCAAGGGCCGGGAGGAGATTTTGAAAGTACACGCCAAGGGCAAGCCCCTGGCGGAGGATGTAGACCTGGGGACCCTGGCCAAAGGCACCCCTGGCTTCACCGGCGCGGATCTGGAGAACCTCATCAACGAGGGCGCCCTGCTGGCCGCCCGCCGCGGCCGGAAGTTCATCACCATGGGGGATTTGAAGGAGGCGGAGATCAAGGTCATCGCCGGCCCGGAGAAAAAGAGCCGGGTGATCCCCCAGCACGAGCGGGAGCTGACCGCCTATCATGAGGCGGGCCACGCCGTGGTGATGCACGCTCTGCCGGACCACGACCCGGTGACCCAGATCAGCATTGTCCCCCGGGGACAGGCCGGCGGCATGACCATTTCTCTGCCGGAGGAGGATCGGTCCTATCTCTCCAAGCGGTATATGGAGGATCAGATCGTGGCCCTGCTGGGCGGCCGGGTGGCGGAGAAGCTGTGCCTGGGAGATATCTCCACCGGCGCCAGCAACGACATCCAGCGGGCCAGCCAGATTGCCCGGAAGATGGTGGCCTCTTACGGTATGAGCGACAAAATCGGCACCGTCTCCTTCGAGTCCGGCCACGACGAGGTATTTATCGGCCGTACCATGACCCAGGGCCGCAGCTACTCCGAGGCGGTGGCCGCCCAGATCGATGAGGAGGTCAAGAACCTGGTGGCCCGGGCCTACGCCCGGTGCCAGGAGATTTTGGAGGCCAGCCGCGACAAGCTGGACACCGTGGCCGCCTATCTGCTGGAGCATGAGACCATGGAGCGGGAGGCCTTCCTGGCGGTCTTCGGCGAGAGTGTGGAAGCGCAGCCGGAGGAGCAGGCGGATGCCGCTCCGGAAAAAGAGAATTGAGCCATAAGCGATATCAGAACAGACGCCGGCGGGGAGACCCGCCGGCGTCTGAAATTGTAGAAGCAGCAGGCGGTTTCCTGTGGTGGGGGTCAAAAGGCCGCTGCGTAAGACAGTGCCTGCCGGGGGAATTCAACGGGCGGCCGCCCCGATGGTGTCTGCTTGGGCGTACACCCTGCGGCGGCCGGGCAAACAATATAGTTTACACCCAGCTGCCATATTCAAAAGAAACCAAGACGGCGAAGCCAAATACAGGCTTCGCCGTCTCTCCTTTATTAATTGAATTCGGGTTTCAGTGGCCGCTGGTCCCTGCCAAGGGTTAGAGTGAAGGAGGGCTCAGTGCCGGCTGCGCCGGCCAGTGGAGGAGGGGATTCGCAGCTCCACACGGTACTTGGCCACGGTCCGGCGGGCCAGGTGAATGCCCTCCTTTCCCAGCAGATCCACCAGGGTCTGATCGCTGAGGGGATGGGCAGGGTCCTCCTGCCGCACCAGCTCCAGCAGCCGCCGCTTCACCGCCTGTTGGGAGGGGCCGGTTTCGCCCACGGCGTGGCTGAAAAAGTACCGCAGTGGATAAGTGCCCTGCCGGCACTGGAGGTATTTGCCCCGGACTGCCCGGGACACGGTGGAGGGATGGACCTGCAGCCGGTCCGCCAGGGTCAGCAGGCTCATGGGGGACAGCGCTCCGGTCTCCCCGGTGAAAAAGGGGCGCTGAGCCTCCAAGATGGCCTCGGCACAGCGGCGCAGAGTACCGCCCCGGCGCTCCAGACTGTTCAGCAGCCACTTGGCCTGCTGCATCTTCTGCTGTAAGTACGTTTTGGTTTCCTTTTCGTCGGACTCCTTCAAAAGGCGGGTGTAGTAGTCGCTGATGGTGACCCGGGGCAGGTAGTACTCGTTCAGTACCACCTGGAGCTCTCCGTCCAGCTCCACAATGAACACATCGGGCCGGATGTAAACCGTGGGCTCCGCCGGCTGAAAAGCCCGGCCGGGGTGGGGCTCCAGGGAGGCGATGACCTTCTCCGCCGCCTGGATCTCCGCAGTGGTGATGCCCAGCTCCCGGGCAATGGGGCCGTAGTGCTTCCGGCCCAGTTCCGGCAAAAAGCGGGCCACAATGTCCATGACCACCGGGGAGGGATGCTTTTGCCGGGACAGCTGCAGCAGCAGGCACTCTGAAAGGCTCCTGGCGCCTACGCCGGGAGGGTCCAGGCTTTGAATGGTCTCCAGGGCCTGGTCCAGCAGGGACTGGGGCACCTTCATGTTCTCCAGCCCGTCCAGATCCTCCTGGGCCAGATACCCGTCCTCATCCACCAGCTCCGCCAGATACCGGCTCAGGGCCAGCAGGGGCTTTGGCAGGCGCCGCCGGTCCAGCTGGTCCCGGAGGAAGGCGGAGAGACTCTCCGTCTCCCGGTCCAGAGCGCCCCGTTCCGGGGCGGCCGTGTCCTCATGGGTGAAGGTGCCTCCATGGAGGCCGCCGTCAATCCAGCTGGCTTTCTGCCGCAGCTCTTCGTAGGCGCTGCGCAGGGCCGAGGCGTCCTCCTGCTCCACCAGGGGGTTTTCCTCGCTGATTTTGCCCAGGTACTCCAGCAGCTCCTGGGAGTTCATCTGCAAAATTTCCATGGATTGCAGGAGCTGAGGCGTCAGCTTCAGTTCCTGCCGCAGTTCTGTTTTCAGCGTGACAAGGCTCATGAGCGGCCTCCTCTCTCCCGGCTGCTGACATACTTGGCGATCTTCCGGGCGGCGGTGGCCTGAGAGATGCCCAGGTCCTTGGCCACCGCCACGGTGGTGCCGCAGCGGCGGTAGGAGTCCCGAATGATCTGCCCCTCGTAAGCGTCCATCCGCTGGGCCAGGGTGCCGGAGCTCTCCAATACCGCGGCGGGAGGTGGCACCGCATCGCCGGTGTACTCCTGGGGCAGGGCGGTGACGTCGATAATGGGGTCCTGGACAATGATGACCAGCCGCTCAATAAGGTTTTCCAGCTGGCGGACATTGCCTGGCCAGTCATACCGCTCCAGGAAGTTCAAAAACCGGGGGCTGAAGGTGAGGCTTTTGCCATACTCTCCGCAGAACCGGGCCAAAAACTGGTGGGCCAGGGGGAAGATGTCCTCCTTGCGCTGCCGGAGAGGAGGGATGTGGATGCGGATGACGTTGAGCCGGTAAAAGAGATCGGAGCGGAACAACCCCCGCTGGACCTCCTCCTCCAGATTGCGGTTGGTGGCCACGATCAGCCGGAAGTCCAGCTCGATCTTCCGGGTGCCGGAGAGTCGCTCGATGGTCTTCTCCTGGATCAGCTGCAGCAGCTTGGACTGGATGTGGGGCGGCAGCTCGCCAATCTCATCTAAAAACAACGTGCCGTGGTTGGCCAGCTCGATCTTGCCGATTTTGCCGCCGGAGGCGGCGCCAGTGAAGGCGCCCTTCTCGTAGCCGAACAGCTCTGATTCAATGAGATTTTCGTGGAGCACCGCGCAGTTGACCTCGATAAAGGGGCCGTCCGAGCGGTTGCTCATGGCGTGGATGGCCTTGGCCACGGCGCTCTTGCCCACGCCGGTCTCCCCGGTGACCAGGATGTTGGCCTTGGTGTTGGCGGTGTTCTGAATCAGCGTCCACAGCCGCTGCATGGCGTGGCTTTTGAAGACCAGGGTGGTGGAGGTGGCCCGGGTCCGCAGCTCCGCAATCTCCTGGGAGTACTGCTGGAGGGAGTCCTGCAGATGGCGGTAGTTGCGCTGGATGGTGTTGATCTGCTCCATGGACACGGTGTTGAAGCACACGGCGTACTTCAGCTCCCCATTGTCGTCAAAGAGGGGAATGCCCACGGTCATGACATTTTTGTGGGTGTGGTTGATGGTCTGGGTGGAGGTGATCTTCCGCTTTTGCCGAATGACCTCCGCCGTGATGCAGGGGGTAAAGGTGCCGTCGGCCTCCAGATCGAAGGCGGACTTGCCCACGATGGAGTTGTGGGCGAAGCCGAAGTTCCGCTCATAGGTTTCGCTGACCCGCAAAATGATGCCCTTGGCGTCGGAGAGCATCATGTCATCGGCCAAAACCAGATTGTTTTCTGGGTTCAAAATATCAAACAGGCCCTTAAGATTGATGTCGTCGTCAAAAATGGCAGACAAATTTGTAGCTTGTGACAAAAATTTCACCAGCCCTTCCAACAGCCCGCCTTGCGGACCGATTTTATTCACTTTTGAGTATATCATATTCAAGAATGAATAGAAAGAGAAAATTCGAGGGATTTCTCTGTCTGTTTTTACAGAAATTTGCGGGAAAACTAGGACTCCCGCACAAAAGCACTCTGGGAATTTCAGCAAAGGCAAGAAAAATTACGCTATTCATTTTTGAATACCCGCCTTGGATGGGCGGCTTTCTCCTCGTCAAAACCACAAGGAGACGCGGCCGCATTTTGCCAGGGTGCACAGAAAACGGCAGCTCTGGCAGGCAAAAAGCCCTTGTAAAATTGGCACTGAATTTGCTATAATTTTTATCAACGAAAACCGGGCCTGGCCCGATGAAATTATGAGGAGGAGATCTGCAATGTATCAGACCATTCGTTACGAGAAGAACGGCAACATCGGTATTGCCACCATCAATCGTCCCGAAGCCCTGAACGCTTTGAACTCCACGGTTATCTCCGAGCTGGAGCAGGTCATCACCGAGGTGGAGAAGGACGCCGAGCTGGGCGCCTTCATCATCACCGGCGAGGGCCGTTCCTTTGTGGCCGGCGCCGATATCGGCGAGCAGAAGCCCCTGGATGTGGCCGGCGGCCGCAAGTGGGGCCAGAGAGGCAGTGCTCTGATGCGCCGCATTGAAAAGCTGGAGATCCCCACCATCGCCGCGGTCAACGGCTTTGCTCTGGGCGGCGGCTGTGAGCTGGCCATGGCCTGCGACATCATCCTGGCTGCCGGCCCCAACGCCGAGGGCAAGGGCGGCGCCAAGTTCGGTCAGCCCGAGGTGGGCCTGGGCATCACCCCCGGCTTCTCCGGCACCCAGCGTCTGCCCCGCCGTGTGGGCATCGCCAAGGCCAAGGAGCTGATCTTCTCCGGCAAGACCATCGGCGCCGCTGAGGCCAAGGAGATCGGTCTGGTCAACGCCGTGTATCCTCCCGAGGAGCTGATGAACGGCGCCATCGCCATGGCCAAGTCCTTCACCGTCAACGCCCCCATCGCCGTCAAGTACTCCAAGGCCTGCATCGACCGGGGCATGCAGATGGACATTGACGACGGCATCGCTCTGGAGAACGAGCTGTTTGCCATGTGCTTTGCCACCGAGGACCAGAAGGAGGGCATGGGCGCCTTCCTGGAAAAGCGCAAGGAAAAGCACTTCCAGAACAAGTAAGAAAATATACATATATTAAAGAGGGATTGAAGTCATGAAGAAAGTTCGTGTACTGACCGCTGAGGAAGCGGCCCTGCTGGTACAGGATGGGGACACCGTCTCCACCGGCGGCTTCGTTAGCTGCGCCTGCCCTGAAGCACTGACCAAGGCCCTGGAAAAGCGTTTCGTGGAAACCGGACATCCCAGAGATTTGACATTGTTCTTCGCGGCCGGTCAGGGCCACCGGGACGGCACCGGCGGCGATCACTTCGGCCATGAGGGCATGTGCAAGCGCGTGGTGGGCGGCCATTGGGACCGCGCCGCCAAGCTGGGCGAGCTGGCCCTGGCCAACAAGCTGGAGGCTTATAACCTGCCCCAGGGCGTCATCACCCACATGTACCGTGACATCGCCGCCCACAACATCGGCACCATCACCCACGTGGGCCTGTACACCTTCGTGGACCCCCGCAACGGCGGCGGCAAGCTCAACGAGTGCACCAAGGAGGATCTGGTCAAGATCGTCAACATCGAGGGGGAGGAGCGGCTGCTCTACAAGCCTATCCCCATTGACGTGTGCCTGGTCCGGGCCAGCTATGCCGACGAGTACGGCAACTGCACCGTCCACCGTGAGATCGGCCCTCTGGACGTGACCGCCCAGTGCCAGGCCACCAAGAACTCCGGCGGTAAGGTCATCGTCCAGGTGGAGAAGATTGTCCAGGGCGGTACCCTGGACCCCCGTCTGGTGAAGATCCCCGGCATCTATGTGGACGCCATTGTGGTGGGTTCCATTGAGGACAACCTCCAGTGCCTGGGCATGCCCTATGACGGCGCCCTCAGCGGTGAGTTCCGCATCCCTGTGGACGACATCCCCGCCATCCCTCTGGACGCCAAGAAGATCATCGCCCGCCGGGCCGCCATGGAGCTGCCCCAGGACGCCATCGTGAACCTGGGCACCGGCGCTCCCGAGAAGATTGCCAACGTGGCCGCCGAGGAGGGCATCTCCAACAAGATGACCCTGACCGTGGAGGCCGGCTCCATCGCCGGCGTGCCCTACGGCGGCACCCAATTCGGCGGCGCGGCCAACTCCATGGCCATTTTGGACCACAACGTGCAGTTCGACTTCTATCAGGGCGGCGGCCTGGATGTGGCCTTCCTGGGCCTGGCCGAGACCGCGCCCAACGGCGATCTGAATGTGTCCAAGTTCGGCACCCGCCTTGCCGGCGCCGGCGGCTTCATCGACATCACCCAGAACGCCAAGAAGGTGGTCTACTGCGGTACCTTTACTGCCAAGGGCCTCAAGACCGAGTGCCGGGACGGCAAGCTGGTCATTACCCAGGAGGGCGCCAAGAAGAAGTTCGTCAATCAGGTGGAGCACATCACCTTCTCCGGCACCTACGCCAACAAGGTCCATCAGCCGGTCCTCTACATCACCGAGCGCGCCGTGTTCGAGCTGCGGCCCGAGGGCGTGACGCTGATCGAAGTGGCTCCCGGCATCGACCTGCAGACCCAGGTGCTGGACCAGATGGAGTTCATGCCGCAGATCAGCGAGGACCTGAAGCTCATGGACGAGCGCATCTTCAAGGATGAGCTCATGGGTCTGGCCAACGACTAATCAAAAAGCCCCAACCATATTGAGGAGGAAAAAAGAATGGCATTGATGACCGCACAGGAATACGTTGAGAGCCTGCGCAAGCTGAAAACCCGGGTGTACATGTTCGGGGAGAAGATCGACAACTGGGTGGATCACCCCATGATCCGCCCCTCCATCAACTGCG
>CATZYY010000126.1 GCA_958426425.1 uncultured Oscillospiraceae bacterium | reverse complement strand
CGGTGACGGAGGAGGCCATGAAGGAGATCATCAGCACCACAAAGGCCGTCATGAAAAACAGCCCGATAAAGCCCTGCCACATAGAGTCCAGCGAGGCGCTGGTGGACACGGCAAAGGCAATGCCCGCGGCCTGACCGCTGTTATCCGTATAGATGGGCACGCCCACTACAAACCGCTTGCCCTCGTAAAAGCCGTTCAGATCACTGCGGTGGGCGGAGATCTCCTCCTCCAGGGCCTCCCGGGTCATCTCCTCCGGCACGGTGACCACCAGACCCTCCATGTCCGGGTCCGTGGATAATCCCACATGGCCGTCGGTATTGCAGATGAGGAAGTCCACCTCCGACACGGTGGCGGCAAAGGTAGCCAGCTGCCGCAGGTCATCCTGCTGCCCGGTGCGCAGATATCCGGAGGCGATCTGGGCCACCATCTGGGCCTTCTCGCCCAGTTCCTGGCTCTTTTGGCTGCGGGCGTAATTGTAGCTCAGGGAGAAAAAGGAGGCGCCCAGCAGAAACAGCGTCAGCATCACCATACCGGCGGTGACAAACAGCTGCCGCCAGTAGAGGCCCCGGAAGTGCCGCTTCAGCTTCTTCATCCTTCCGCCTTCTCCGCCGGGCGGCTGCCCAGCATTTCAAATTTATAGCCCACGCCCCACACGGTCTTCAGCGCCCACTGGTCGCTGACACCTTCCACCTTCTCCCGCAGGCGCTTGATGTGGACGTCCACGGTGCGGCTGTCGCCGAAGTAGTCGAAGCCCCACACCTCGTCCAGAAGCTGGTTGCGGGTGTACACCCGGTTGGGAGTGGAGGCAAGGTGGTACAGCAGCTCCAGTTCCTTGGGGGGCGTGTCGATCTTCTTGCCGTCCACAATCAGCTCATAGGAGTCCAGATCGATCACCAGCTTGTCGAAGGTCAGCCGCTTGGTGGTGTCGTTGGGGATCTCCGTCCGCCGCAGCACGGCATTGATCCGGGCAATCAGCTCCTTCATCTCAAAGGGCTTGACGATGTAATCGTCGGCGCCCATCTCCAGGCCCTGAATCCGGTCGAAGACCTCGCTCTTGGCGGTCAGCATGATGATGGGCACCTTGCTGGTCTCCCGCACCTTGGCACAGACGGCCCAGCCGTCCATCACCGGCAGCATGATGTCCAGGAGGATCAGGTCCGGCACCTGCTTTTTAAACTCCTCAATGGCCTTCCCGCCGTCTCCGGCGATGCGGACATCAAAGCCCTCCTTCACCAGGTACATGTGAATCAGGTCGCAGATGTTGCGGTCGTCTTCCACCACCAGAATGTTACGGCCCATGGCGATCCCTCCAGTTTCTTACAATTCTTTCTCTCAATTATATCCCTTTTTGCAGCGGGGTGTTGAATATTCTGTGAATTCCCGCGATTCAGGCGGTCTCCGTCATGGCAAGGCATCGGTCCCCGGCGGTATGGGCCCCCGACAAAAAGGCCTGCAGGCCCAGGGCAGTGCTGCCCTCTCCCAGCCACACGGAGACATCTCCGCTGCGGCCCTCCACCCGCCGCAGCAGCGCGCTGGCGGCAGTGCCGCTGCTCAGAGGGGTATCGCCTTCATCCAGGTCCGGCCACAGGCAGCAGTAGCCCATGGCCGCCACATCGGCGGCAGTCTGGTCGGAGACATTTTCCAGCCGGGCCAGGCGGGTCTTGCCGCAGGTGGCAGCCTCCAATGCGGCGTTGCCCGCCGCCAGCTGCTCCGACACGGTCCAACCCGGCTCCGCCGCGTCCGCCACGATGCCGATGGCCTGTCCCGTGGCCACCATCCGCCGCAAAAGCGCATCCTCCTGCCGGAGGAAGTTCACCGTGCAGTAAAAAGCCGCCTGACTGTCATACTGGTCCAGGGTGTCCAGCAGCGCGGAAACTGTATCGGGGTCGGAGGCGCGGAAACTCAGATATATCCCCCGGCCGGAGGGTCTTTGGGTTTCGCCGTCCTCTGTAATCACGGTGCCGGGCTGGTCCGTCTCCTGACTTTTCAGATATTGATTGTATCGGGTTTCCATGGGATAGGTGGCGGCGTCGGCAAACAGCTGCTCCGACAGTCCCACCGCCTGGGTACGAATCCATACCAGATATCCTCGCTCCACCGGAATGGCGGAGTAACTCAGCCCAAAGCTCTGAGCGACCAATGCCACCGGCAGGAAAATCACCCCGTTTCGGACCAGGGGTTTTTGAAAATACATGTTGCCCGACTGGTCCTGGGCATAGTCCTTGTTGAGGTCAAAAATCAGCGAACGCACCTTGTCGCCGTTGACGTACAGCACCACCTTTTCCTTGGCGGCATTGTAAGAGTAGGATACGCCCAGCTCCTTGCTGTATGAGGAAAACACGCTGCCGGCCACATACAGGTACCCGTTGGACCAGAAGGGCATGGTGGCGTCGGACAGCTCCAGGACGCTCATGTTCACCGCGGTGAAATACACCGACCCGGCGGCGGCGGCCGGCGCCGCCAGCTGGACAAGCAGCATCACACAGGCCAGCACTGACAACAGCTTTTTCTTCACGGCTCCCGCCTCCTCTCCCCGGTTTCAATCATTTTTGAATATGGTATTTTACCATATTTCCCAAGGGGTTGTAAAGCCTCACCCCTGCCCGGCGCTGTATGGCTCCACCGTGACGCCGGTGTAGTAGTGGGTGAGAATCTCCCTGTAATCGGCCCCCTCCGCCGCCATCTGGTTGGCGCCGTACTGGCTCATGCCCACGCCGTGGCCGAAGCCGGTGACGAAAAACACCAGCGTTCCCTCCTGGACTTCCCACTCAAAGCAGGCGGACCGAAGGCCCAGGATGCTGCGCACGGTGCTGCCCTTGACCGTGACGCCGCCCAGCTCCACAGTCTCCACGCTGCCGGCAGTGTCGGTTACGGGGTTTTTCAGCCACGTGTCCATGTCTCCGGACAGATCCGCCTCCGGCAGGGCCGCGGCCACCTTCTCCCGAAACTCCTCCGCGGTAAACTCCGCCCGGCTGTAATAGTTGGGAATGGCATCCCCCGGCTCCGGAGACGCCACCGCCTGGAGATAGGGCAGGTCGCTGACCCACACCTCTCCGGCAGCGCGGGTCTGCCCGGCGGAGGAGGAGTGGAACACCGCCAAAATCGGCGTTCCGTTATAGAGGATGGTCTCCCCGTCGGTGTCCCGGACCGCCGTCTCGATTTTTGCCTCGTTGGCGTCGGCGTCCTCTCCCCAGTTCTCCCGGGCCCGGTCCTCGGCGATATAGGCCTGACAGCAGGTGGAGTCGGTGCAGATATCGGCCTCATCGCCGTGGTTGCCGCCGGTCTGTATCTTGTAGAGCGTGTAGGTTCGGGCGGCCACCGCCTGGGCCTTCAGGGCCTCGGGTTCAAAGGAGGCGGGCATCTCCGCCCGGACCACCCCCACCAGGTACGTACCCAGATCCATTTCCTCCACGGTGTCTTCGTTCAGGACCCGCAGCGTCATGGCGGCGTCCAGCTGACCGGGACGGAAGGGCTCTGTGGTTCCCTCGTCCACCGTGTCCCGGGTGGAAAAGAGCGTGTCCCGGAAGGGGACGATCACTGCCAGGGGCAGCAAAAACAACAGCGCCAGCAGTACCGCGGACACCGCGGCCGTCTGGCGAAACTGGGTTGTGCGCTTCATGTACTTCCTCCTCTTTCGTCTCCAAACAATGGCCTGTCCCTTCAATGTATGCGCCCTCTTTGGAGAACATGAGACCGGCATGGACAAATCTTTTTTCCCGTGGTATACTGTCCCTTGACATTTTCTAAGATAAGGAGACTTCTCCTATGAGACGATATGCTGTATTTCCGGTTCTGGCCCTGGGCGGCGGCTGCGCGGCCTTTGTTCTGCGGCTGCTGCAGTGGCGCGTGGGCTTTGAGCCGGACACCGGATTGCCCGTCCCCGGCGCGCCCTTCGGCGCGGCCACAGCACTTCTTGCGGTCCTGGTCATGGTGCTCAGCGGCCTGCTGTCCCGGCGCCTGCCCAAGGAATCGGAGGGCACGCCGCTGTTTCCCCAGGGCTTTTCCACCCCAGAGGCCGGCCTTTTGACCCTGGCGGTGGCGGGGGTGTTTTTGATGGCGGTCTCCGGCCTTGCGGACATGGCCGCGGGCCTTGGAGTCCAGGGGCTGCCGGGCATGGCGGCGCTGTCCGCCGTCTCCCGCCGGGAGCAGCTGATCCTGGGCGTCCTGACAGCGGTTTCGGCGGTGTGCCTGTTCCCCACCGTCGCCGCCTGCCGCCTCCGGCCCGACGGGATGGCTCGGCCTTTCAGCGGCACGCTGCTGCTGGCGCCGGTGGTGTGCCTGGTGATCCGGCTGGTGCTGGTGTACCGGCAGGACTCCGCCAATCCGGTCCTGGCTGCCTACTGGGTAGAGCTGCTGGCCCTGGTTCTGGTGATTCTAGCCCTGTACCGGCTGTCGGCCTTCTCCTGCGGGGCGGGCCGCACCCGCCGCTTTGTGCTCTATGCCGTACCGGCGGCGGCGCTGTGCCTGGGCGCCCTGGCGGACGGCGGCGCCCTCAGCTCCCTGCTGTTCAACGCCGGCGCCGCCCTGCTGCTGACAGGCTTTCTGCTTCAGCGCCTGTCCAACCTCCCGGCCAATCCGTAAGCCCTATCATATCACAAAAATCCCGCCGGAAACACCGTTTTCGACGGGATTCATGGTTCTTTTACAACTTTTCCAGAAACAGGAACAGGGCCAGCCTTCCGGCTGGCCCTGTTCCCTATTTTTTGGAAGATTGGATGAAAAGAAGTTTTGTCTCTTGCAAGTATTATGATACCCGAGAGTTGTTAAGCAAACCAGCGGTAATTGTTACAAAAGTATTAAATCCCTTCCCCCCGGGCAGTTTTTTTCTCCCGGTCCCGCAGGGCGCCGAAAAAGGCCGCCAGCTCCGCCCGGCACGCCTCCCCCAGGATGCCGCCTACCAGGGCGGGCCGGTTGGGGAAGCTCTCCATAAAGAGGTTGGTGACGCCGCCGCAGGCGCCTAAGGCCTCGTCCCGGGTGCCGTACCACACCCGGGCGATCCGGGCGTTGAGAATGGCGCCGGCGCACATGGGGCAGGGCTCCAGCGTCACGTACAGCTCACAGTCCTCCAGCCGCCAGGTACCCAGAGCCGCATTGGCCTGGGCAATGGCCTCCATCTCCGCGTGGGAGGCGGTAGCCTGCTTCTCCTCCCGCCGGTTGCGGCCCCGGCCCACGATCTGCCCGTTTTGGACAATGACGCAGCCCACCGGCACCTCCCCGGCCTGGGCAGCCTCATGGGCCAAGGCCAAGGCCTCCGCCATGAATCGCTCCTGCTCCGTGGGCATCTTGTTCCCTCCTGTCGTATGAAATCTGGCATATTTGTCCAAACTCTCCATAGATAACATGTAGGAGGGACACTGCCATGAAAACCGTTCTCTTTTCTGGAAAAACCCGGCCGGACCCGGAGCTGCTGGCCCTGAAGGCGGATCTGCTGGAGGCCCAGGCCGATCTGGCCCACGCCTACCGTCAGTTCAACCAGGCCCTGGACCCTGAGCTGGTGGAATCCTGCATCTATCAGATCAGCGCTGTCAAGGCCCGCTGCAACTATCTCATCCGGGCCATCAAGGAGCGCAGCCCCGGAACGCAGGCCGCGGCGGGGCTGGAAGGGGAGGCTGCATGGACCTGAATCAGAAAATCATCGCCGCCATTCTGGCGGGGTTTTTCCTCATCGCCCTGATCCGGGTATTCAGCGCCCCGCTCCGGCTGGCGCTGAAGCTGCTGGCCAACACGGCCCTGGGGTTTCTGGCCCTGTGGGCCGTGGGCCTGACGGCCGGAGTCACCGGCATCACCCTGGGGCTGAACCTGTGGAACGCGCTGGTCATCGGCATCCTGGGTCTGCCGGGCTTCGCCCTGCTGCTTCTGGTGCAGTGGGTCCTGTAGCTACATAGTTTCCGCAAAGCCGGACGGCCCAAGGGCTGTCCGGCATTTTTTCGTACCGCGGAAAGCAAAAGTGGAGTATCAGAATTCAAGAGCTATTTAGAGAAAATCAAAGAAAACGCGAGCTTTCTTCGCGCTAAATTAAAATTTTGTTGACAAGCCCGCTTCCCGGTGCTATAAATAGTCTTGCTCCGATTGTAACCCGGAGCTCTTGATTTGTAAAGCAAATACAAATATATCATACGGAGGAAACACCATGTCCACTTTTATGGCAAACAAGGCCAACATTGAGCGCAAGTGGTACATTCTGGACGCTGCCGGCAAGCCCCTGGGCAAAACCGCCGTCCGGGCCGCCGATCTGCTGCGCGGCAAGCTGAAGCCCACTTACACTCCCCACGCCGACTGCGGCGACAACGTCATCATCATCAACGCCGGCAAGGCTGTCCTGACCGGCAAGAAGGGCGAGCAGAAGTTCTATCGCACCCACTCCGGCTGGGTGGGCGGTCTGAAAGAGACCCCCTACCGCATCCTGATGCAGGAGAAGCCGGAGCTGGCCATGCGGGTGGCCGTCCGCGGCATGCTGCCCAAGAACACCGTGGGCAAGGATTCCCTGAAGCGCCTGCACATTTACGCCGACGCCAACTACGAGCAGCAGGCCCAGAAGCCCGTGGCTCTGGACGTGGAGTAAGGAGGAGTATCGAGAATGTATCAGTCTAAGAAGCCTTACCTGTACGGTACCGGCCGTCGGAAGTCCTCCGTGGCCCGCGTTCACCTGTTCCCCAACGGCACCGGCTCCATCACCATCAACGGCCGGGACATCGATGAGTACTTTGGCCTGGACACCCTGAAGATGGTGGTCCGTCAGCCCCTGGAGGCCACCGGCAACACCGGCAAGATGGACATTGTGGCCACTGTCGCCGGCGGCGGCGTCTCCGGTCAGGCCGGCGCTCTGCGCCACGGCATTGCCCGCGCCCTGCTGCTGGCCAGCGAGGACTATCGGCCCATTCTGAAGAAGGCCGGTTTCCTGACCCGCGATCCTCGCATGAAGGAGCGCAAGAAGTACGGCCTCAAGGCTGCCCGTCGCGCCCCCCAGTTCAGCAAGAGATA
>CATZYY010000125.1 GCA_958426425.1 uncultured Oscillospiraceae bacterium | reverse complement strand
GCCCGTGCCTTCGCCCAGAAGCTGCACATGAACCTGGCCATCGTGGACAAGCGCCGTCAGAAGGCCAACAGCTGCGAGGTTATGAACGTCATCGGCGACGTGCGGGGCAAGGACTGCATCCTCTTTGACGATATGGTGGATACCGGCGGGTCCCTGTGCAACGCTGCCCAGGCGCTGATCGAGGTGGGCGGCGCCAACAGCGTCCACGCCTGCGCCTCCCACGGTGTGCTCTCCGGCCCCGCTCTGGAGCGGATCAACAAGAGCGTCATCAAGGAGCTGGCCCTGCTGGACACCATTCCGGCGGTGGACCCGGCCCAGAACCCCAAGATCAAGTATCTGTCCGTGGCGCCCATGTTCTCCGAGGCCATCGAGCGCATCTATCAGGAGGTCTCCATCTCCAAGCTGTTCCGCTGAGCGGAGACCCTGCGCGGTTTTGATATCATCACATACGTGCCAGGCGGGGAAGGAGACTTTCCCGCCTTGGCTGACGTTGGGAAAGGAATGAGTTCCCCTGCTGTTTGCAAGCAAGAGCGCCGGCCCGGAGTGGCTGGTGGTGGGCCTGGGCAATCCCGGCCAAAAATACGCCAACACCCGCCACAACATGGGGTTTTTGACCGTTGACCTTCTGGCGGAGGAGAAGGGCGTGAAGCTCAACAAGGTCAAGTTCAAGGCCGCCTATAACGTGCTCTCCTTTGCGGGCGCCCGGTGTCTGGTGATGAAGCCCCAGACCTATATGAACCTCTCCGGCGAGGCCGTGCGGGAGGCTGCCCAGTTTTATAAGATTCCCGCCGATCACGTGCTGGTGATCTACGACGACGTGTCCCTGCCCGTGGGGAAGATCCGGGTGCGGCCCACCGGCTCCGCCGGCGGCCACAACGGCATCAAGAACATCATTGCCCACCTGGGCACCCAGGACTTTCCCCGTATCAAGATCGGCACCGGCGCGCCGGGACAGGACGGCGATATGATCGACTGGGTCATCGGCGTGCCATCCCAGGCGGACCGGAAGGTACTGCTGGAGAGCTTTCACCGGGCCATTGAGGCGGCGGCGTGCATCGTTGAACATGGCTGTCAGAAGGCCATGAACGACTTCAACTGACCGCCGGCGGGCAAGTTTCCGCCAAAAAGCGCATACCATAATGATAAATACCCCCAGCCCCACGCCAAGCGGTGTGGGGCCCGCGGGGCGTAAACTTCCATATTTTAACAGTTAGCGAGGGCGCTATGGAACATTTCCTGGAAAAACTCAATACCCTGCCGCAGGTTTCCCAGCTGGTCCAGCTGGTGGACTCCGGCGGCTGTCCTGCGGCGGTGACCGGCCTCCAGCCGGTGCAGCGGGCCTGTGTGGGCGCTGCTGTGGCAAAGGCGGCGGGCCGGCCGGCGGTGTTTGTCTGCGGCGATGAGCGGGAGGTCCAGACCCTGTGCGGCGATCTGGAGACCCTGATGGGAACGGCGCCGGTGCGGCTGCTGAGCCGGGAATGGCAGCTGCGGCCCGGGGCCGTGGCCTCCCGGGAGTGGGAGCGGGGGCGCCTGGCGGCCCTGTATGCCTTGGCCTCCGGCGATGCCCAGGTAATTGTGGCCACGGCGGACGCTCTGCTGGCCAGGACCCTGCCGCCGGAGCTGCTGAAAAGTCTGGCGGTGACGCTGCGGCCCGGGGACCGGGCGGACCTGAAGGAGCTGACCCAGGGGCTCATCCGCTCTGGATACACCCGCTGCGATCAGGTGGAGGGCGTGGGACAGTTTGCCCTGCGGGGCGGCATCCTGGATGTGTTCTCCCCCCTGATGGAGCAGCCTGTCCGGTGTGAGTTTTTTGACGATGAGATTGACTCCATGGGAGCCTTTGACCCCGGCACCCAGCGCAGGACCCGGAATCTGGACACGGCGCTGATTCTGCCGGCGGCGGAGGTGCTGCCTCACACAGCGGATGGGGGGCTGTCGGGCCTGGCCAAGGCATTGGAGGCCCAGGCGGAGAAGCTGGAGAAAAAGCAGAAGACCCAGCCCCAGGCCAAGACTCTGCGGGAGGACGCCGACCGTCTGCGGGGCGGTACCATTCCCGGAGGCATGGACCGCTATCTGGCCGCCGTCTATCGGGAAGTGACGGCCGGCGTTCACTATCTGCCCTCTGACGCGGTGGTGTTTTTGTGCGAGAGCGGCCGGGTGGATGAACGGGTGAAAAACACGCTGCTGCAGCTCAAGCAGGATGCGGAGGCTCTGCTGACCGCGGGGCTGCTGGCCGGAGAGTACGCCCGGCTGTGCCTGTCCGCCGAGGAGCTGTACGCGGCGCTGGAGGACTTTCCCGTTATTATGGCCAACGCCCTGCCAACCTCCCGGTATCCCCTGCGGCCCAAGGGACTGACTGCTGTCAATGCCAAGCAGCTGAGCTCCTATGGCGGCAGTCTGGAGACTGCCGTCACAGATCTGGAGCACTACCGCGGAAGCGGCAGCGCCGTGCTGATGCTCTGCGGCGGAGAGACCCGGGCGAAAAACCTTCTGCGGATGCTGGTGGACCGGGGAATCCCCGCCACATTGGACCTGCAGAACGCGGCCATGCCGGCGGCGGGGGAGGTCCGGATCTCCCTGGGTGCCCTGTCTGCCGGCAGCGAGTGGCCGGCGCTACACCTGGCGGTGCTGACGGAGGGACAGCTGACCGCCCCGGCGGTCCGCCGCCGGCAGAGGCTGAAAACAGACAGCAACCGGCAGAAACTCCAATCCTACACGGATCTGAGCCCCGGTGATCTGGTGGTCCATGTCCACCACGGCGTGGGCCGGTTCTCCGGCATTCAGCGGATGCCGGTGGACGGGGTGCAGAAGGACTATATCAAAATCGACTACGCCGGAGGCGACTGTCTGTATGTGCCGGTGACCCAGCTGGACCTGGTCAGCAAATATATCGGCGGCGGCGAGGACCAGGAGCGGGCCCGGCTCAACAAGCTGGGCGGCACCGAGTGGGCCAAGCAGAAGACCCGTGCCAAAAAGGCGGTACAGGACCTGGCCAAGGGCCTGACGGCGCTGTATGCCGAGCGGCAGCGGCGGCCCGGCTTCGCCTTTTCGCCGGACTCCCCCTGGCAGCGGGAATTTGAGGAGGCCTTTGACTACGCCGAGACGGACGACCAGCTCCGCTGCATCGCCGAGATCAAGGCCGACATGGAACGGCCCCGGCCCATGGACCGGCTGCTGTGCGGGGATGTGGGCTACGGCAAGACGGAGGTGGCCCTGCGGGCGGTGATGAAGTGCGTGCTGGACGGTAAGCAATCCGCCATCCTGGTGCCCACCACGGTTCTGGCCCAACAGCATTACGCCACGGCGGTGAACCGCTTCCGGGACTTCCCGGTGAAGATCGAGGTGCTCTCCCGCTTTACCACCGCCAAGGAGCAAAAGCGCATTTTGGGGGCATTGAAGGCCGGCGGCGTGGACCTTTTGATCGGCACTCACAAGCTGCTGCAAAAAAATGTGGAGTTCAAGGACCTGGGGCTGCTGATTATTGATGAGGAGCAGCGCTTCGGCGTCACCCACAAGGAGCGGCTCAAGGAGATGAGCCGGCAGGTGGATGTATTGACATTGTCCGCCACCCCCATTCCCCGGACGCTGAATATGGCATTGTCGGGCCTCAGGGACATGTCCACCCTGGAGGAGCCGCCGGCGGACCGCCAGCCGGTCCAGACCTACGTGCTGGAGCACGACTGGGCCATCATCGAGGACGCTGTTCGCCGGGAGCTGAGCCGGGGTGGACAGGTGTACTACCTCCACAACCGGGTGGAGACCATCGATCTCACCGCCGCCCGTCTCCAGAAGATGCTGGGGCCCGAGGCCCGCATCGTCACCGGCCACGGCAAGATGAGCGAACAGGAGCTCTCTGCCGTCATGCAGGCCATGGTGGACGGGGAGGCGGACATTCTGGTGTGCACCACCATCATCGAAACCGGCATCGACATCCCCAACGTCAACACCCTCATCATTGAGGACGCGGACAAAATGGGCCTGAGCCAGCTGCACCAGATTCGGGGCCGCATCGGACGCAGTGCCCGCCGGGCCTATGCCTACCTCACCTACCGGCGGGGCAAGGTGCTCCAGGAGACGGCGGCCAAGCGCCTTTCCGCCATCCGGGAGTATGTGGAATTCGGCTCCGGCTTCAAGATCGCCATGCGGGACCTGGAGATCCGGGGCGCGGGGAACCTGCTGGGCCCGGAACAGTCCGGATATCTCATGAGCGTGGGCTACGACTTGTACCTCAAGCTCCTGGAGGAGGCCGTTCTGGAGGAGCAGGGTCAGGAAAAGACCGTGGAGACCGAGTGCGCTGCGGATCTGACGGTCAACGCCCATATTCCCGAGCGGTATGTATCCTCTCCCGAGCAGCGGATGGACCTGTACCGCCGCATTGCCGCCATCCGGGAGGACGAGGATGCCTCGGACCTGCTGGACGAACTGCTGGACCGCTACGGCGAGGCGCCCAAGCCCGTCTTGGCCCTGCTGGACGTGGCCCTGCTCCGCTCCGCTGCCGCCAAGGCCGGCGTGTCGGACATCTCGCAGCGGGGCAACGTACTGCGGTTCCAGCTGGGTGTCTTCCGGCCGGAGGCTCTGGCGGCTGTATGCGGCCTGGCCAAGTACCGCCGCCGTCTCACCTTGGCGGCGGGCGAGGTGCCGGCCCTGTCCCTGACGCTGAAGCCCGGAGAGGACGTGCTGGAATCCGCCAGGACCCTGGTGGAGGACCTGCGTCTGGCGGCAGGCACATAAGGCATATTTTCAGAGCTCCTCCCATAGGATGAAGGGACATCCTACGGGAGGAGCTTTGCACATGAGAAGAATGATCGCTGCCGCGCTTGCGGTGTTCCTGAGCCTTACGCTGGCCGCCTGCGGCAAAAAAGAGGCCGGGGAGGACCTTTTGTCCCAGGCCTCCGGTATTCCCTCCGATGAGGTTCTGCTGACCGTGGACGGCCGGGAGGTGGAGGCCTGGCGCTACCTCTATTGGCTGGCCTACACCTGCGACGCTATCCAGACCGCCTACGACGACGCCGGAGCGGAGCTGGACTGGGACGCGGATATGGAGGCGGGCACCTTGTCCGACTACGCCGGCGAACAGGCCCTGGCGGATACGGTGCTCTACGCCGTGGTGGAATCCATGGCCGATGAATGGGGCTGCACCCTGACGGAGGAGGACCAGGCCGCCATGGAATCCGACTGGGCCGCCGCCGCGGAGGGCGCCGGGGGAGAGGAGGCCTATTTGGAGCAGCTTGCCGCTCTGGGGCTGAACCGCGACAGGGCACAGACGCTGGCAGGCACCGCCTATCTCTACGACCAACTGCGCAAAATCGCCGGTGATCCGAACAGCGCCCACTATCCCGACCAGGACGACCTGGCGGCGTTCAGTCAGGAGAGCGGGTATCTCACAGTGGACTTTATCCGCATAGACGCCGGGGACGACCCTGAAGGGGCCCGGGCCCAAGCGGAAGAGGCCTTTTCCAAGCTCAACGGCTCCGCCGCTCCGGAAAACGACTTCGCGGTCCTGGCCGCCACTTACAGCGACGACCCGGACCGGGAACAGTACCCTCAGGGCCGGACTCTTCAAACCGGAGACGGCACCCTGCCGCCAGAGGCGGAGGCGGCGGTCCTGGCGGTGGAGGAGGGGCAGTGGAGCGGCATTGTAGAGGCGGAGGACAGCCTTTACATCCTGCTTCGGCGTCCTCTGGACAGCGCGGCTGCCGTCGGTGCCTGGTTTGACTGGCAGCTCCAGTCTGCTGCGGAGGATGCTGTGGTGGAGCCGGCCTCCGCCTTTGAGCGGCTGAATATTGAGCGATTTTGGAAATCGGTACTGGATGCTCAGCGCCCAGAGACAGCCCCAAAAGCGTAAATCGCAAGCACCCCATCCTTTTTCGTCAAGGTGACGAAAAAGGATGGGGTTTTGTCAAAGATTTAACAAAAATGAATTTTTCGAAGATTTTTCATTGACGGAGGGGATGAAACCCACTATAATTAAAACTGCAAGGGAGGGGCATTCAGGCGTTTGTCAAAAAATTAGCAATTATGTTTAATTTTTGACAACTTCTGATCCGCCTCTCGCACTTGTGTGTTGGCATCTGCGGCAGCGGTTTTTGGCCGGTGTCCACAGACCGCTGCCAATTTTACATTTTATAAAAACGGAGGAACATCATGAAAGATCTCTATGTCGTCAACTGCTGCAGAACCGCTATCGGCTCTTTCGGCGGCAGCCTGAAGAACACCCCCGCGACTGAGCTGGGCGCCATCGTGGTGAAGGAAGCCCTCAAGCGCGCCGGCGTCGCCCCCGAGCAGGTGGACGAGGTCATGTTCGGCTGCATTCTCACCTCCGCCCTGGGGCAGAACGTTGCCCGCCAGGTGGCTGTGAAGGCTGGCATTCCTTACGCTGTTCCCGCCTATACTGTGGGCATGGTCTGCGGTTCCGGCATGAAGTCCGTCATCGAGGGCGCCCGGGCCATTCTGGCCGGCGACGCTGACGTGGTGGTTTGCGGCGGCACCGAGAACATGAGTGCTGCTCCCTATGCCGTTCCCACCGGCCGTTACGGCGCCCGGATGGGCCACACCCAGATGATCGACACCATGATTAAGGACGGTCTGTGGGACGCCTATCACAACTATCACATGGGCACCACCGCTGAGAACATCGCCGATGTGTGGGGCATCACCCGCAAGGAGATGGACGAGTTCGCCGCCGCCTCTCAGCAGAAGACCGAGGCCGCCCAGAAGGCCGGCAAGTTCGATGACGAGATCGTTCCCGTTCCCGTGAAGGTCAAGAAAGAGATCGTGGAGTTCAAGGTGGACGAGTTCCCCCGCGCCGGTGTCACCGCCGAGGGCATTTCCAAGCTGCGCGGCGCCTTCCCCGTGGGCCCCGAGTCTCCCAACCCCGAGGTTGTTCACACCTTTGAGCCCAAGGGCATCCAGGACAGCGACGACAAGGGCACCCAGCGCGTGACCGCCGCCAATGCCTCCGGCATCAACGACGGCGCTGCCGCCATCATCCTGGCCTCCGGTGAGGCCGTGGAGAAGTACGGCCTCAAGCCCATGGCCAAGCTGATCGGCTGGGGCCAGGGCGG
>CATZYY010000124.1 GCA_958426425.1 uncultured Oscillospiraceae bacterium | reverse complement strand
CCCTGTGCAAGCCGCCGGTGTACCGGCGGACGCCCCTGGGCCGCAGCATCTGCGATCTGATGCTGGCGGTGCCCCGGCGGTACGGCCGGGCGGACTATCTGCCGGTGATTGCCTGGGGCCAGCTGGCGGCCCGATGCGGCACGCTGCAGGTGGGCGACGGCCTGTTTCTGGAGGGGCGGGTCCAGAGCCGGGCCTATAAAAAGGTCACCGACGCCGGCACTCAGGACCGGGTGGCCTACGAGGTTTCCATGATGCACCTGCTGGAGGATGAGGAGGCGTATCAATAGAAAATGGAGAAGCATTCGCTTCTCCATTTTCATGTTTCATGCTCTCAGCGCCGACAGAAGGGCCCGCCGGGGGTCTGCCGCCGTTTTTCCGGTCAAATACGACAGGGCCTGCGCCCAGCTCTCCCGGGAAAACGCATCCTCCGGTATGGATTCCGCCACCAGGAAGAGCCGTTCCGACGGGATGCTGCGCAGGTCGGACAAGCAAAGATTCCCGCAGCGGAAGGCCAGATAATCCAGCAGGGAAAACCCCAGCAGACTGTCCACCGTAGGCCGCCTAGTTTCCTCCGCCATGGCTGCATCCCCACTTTGCCCAAGGGGTGACCGGAGACGGCGCTCTGTTTTGATCCCGCATATTGTCCACTCCTTTTTGTCATTTCCGCCGGGGCTGCCGGGAGGGGGACATGCCCCCTCCGGCTTTCCGGCAGAAATAATAGACGCAGCGTATGAGTGTTCCCCATACACCACGCCTTGTCGGACAGACAAAATGCGACCGCAGCAAAATCAAGCGTCTTTGGGAAACCCGCTTGTAAAAAGCGGACAAAGACACTATAATGTACTTGCGGAGCAGCTTTTGCTGCTATGTATGAGTGCGTGCACACTCTACGTATGGCCGTGGGGTGTTGCGAGCACGCCACGGCCGCCGCATTTATTATTTCCGTCTCTATCATATGACAAATTTCGCCAAAGTGCAAGAAAAATTCCATGGGGAGGGCGCCGTCTCATACAGCGCCCTCCCCATGGTGTCTATTTGGTGGGAAATCCGAAGGTTCCCCGCATATCGAACAAAAACCGCAGGAAGCTCTTGGGATAGACAATAAATTCCCCGCTGTCCAGCAGCCGCTCCACCTCCGGCCAATCGGCCCAGCGAACCTGGGCCACCTCCTCTTCCTGCAGGTGCAGGGAGGCAATGTCCACCTGGCGCTCCACCAGAAAGAAATCGTCAAATCCGCCGTCGAAATTCACTGTGACGGAGGGGCGCAGGCCGCTCAGATCCAGGTCCAGACCCAGTTCCTCCCGGACCTCCCGCTCCGCACCCTGCCGGCTGGTCTCCCCGGCATCCACGCCGCCGCCCACGGTCACATCCCACCGCCCCGGCCAGATGAACTTGCTCCGGGTGCGCTGCTGGATCAGCAGTTGTCCCGCCGGGTTGAAGAGGCACACATGGACCACGGTGCGGTATTCTCCCGGTCCCTTTTTGCCGTAGCGCTCCGCGGTTTTGCCCAGAGGCACGCGGTTCTCGTCGTATAAATCCACCAGTTCCATGGTCTGCTCCTTCCCTCATTGCCGCCGGGCGGTCTCGTAGTCGTCTCCCCGGCGGTAGAAGGGACACGCGTCGTTGACGCCCCGGAGGAACCGCTCCATCTCGTCCTCGTCCAAGTCCATGGTGCAGCAGTAGCTGTCCGTCTCGTCGTCGTAGTCGTAGTAGACGCACTCCTCACAGTTGGTGGCCATGGCTCCGCCTCCTTTATAAGATAACGGCGTAGATGCCGTCGATCTGAATATGCCGTTCCATCACCAGTTCCTCCAGCGCCGTCCGGCTCTCCGGCGGCGCCGCCCAGCAGATGCCGCAGCCGGCGGTGATGGACCGGGGCACCGGGATCAGCCGCCCCGGCAGTCCCGCCGCTCGGCAGGCCGTCTCCATCTCCATGGCCGCCGTGGTGGTGGGAAAGGTGACCACACACCGCTCCGACTTGGTCCGCATCAGCGGGCCTCCTCGGCAAGGGTAGCCACCGCCGCAATGGCAGCGTCGGTCTCCGCCTCCGTGTTGAACCAGGACCAGGAGAAGCGGACGGCCCCCTGGTCCTCTGTCCCCAGGCAGCGGTGAAGCCGAGGGGCGCAGTGGGCCCCGGGGCGGGTGGCGATGGAGAACCGCTCCGCCAGCTCATCGGCCATCTCCGAGGAGTCCTCGTCCCCGATGTTTAGCGCCACAATGGCCGCCCGCCGGGGTGCGGCGAAGTTCCCGTACACCTTGACGCCGGGCAAGTTGCGGACCCCTTCATAAAACTGCCGGGCCAGGGCGTCCTCGTGGGCCCGGATGGTCTCCGGCCCCGTGGAGCGGAGGAAGTCCAGAGCGGCGCCCAGGCCGGCGAGACCGTGGCTGTTGAGTGTGCCGGCCTCCAGCCGGGTGGGGTATTCCATGGGCTGGGTCTCGGAGAAGCTCTGGACCCCGGTGCCGCCCACGGCAAAGGGCCGGATCTCCACGCCCTCTCCCACACAGAGGCCGCCGGTGCCCTGGGGTCCCATGAGGCTCTTGTGGCCGGTGAAGCACACCACACTGATGTGCTGCCGCTCCATGTCAATGGGGAACACCCCCGCCGTCTGGGAGGCGTCCAGAATGAACAGCAGCCCGTGTTGACGGCAGAACTGCCCCACAAAGTCGATGTCCACCAGATCTCCGGTCAGGTTGGAGGCGTGGGTGCAGACCACGGCCTTGGTCTCCGGCCGCAGCAGCCGCTGGAAGGCGCCGTAGTCCAGCTGACCGTTCCGGTCGGCGGGCACGAAGTCCGCCGCCGCCCCCTTGGCCGCCAGACGGTACAGAGGCCGCAGCACGGAGTTGTGCTCCAGATCCGTGGAGATCACGTGGTCCCCCGGCCCCAGCAGGCCGCAAATGGCGATGTTCAGTGCCTGGGTGGAGTTTGAGGTAAAGGCCACGTGGTCCGCCCGGGGACAGCCGAAGAGCGCCGCCGCCTGTCCCCGGACGGCGTAGACGGTCCGGGCGGCGGAGAGGGCGTCGTCGTGGGCCCCCCGGCCGCAGTTGCCGTAGTCTGCCATGGCCTGCACCACCGCCTCAGCAACGCCGGGAGGCTTGGGCCGGGTGGTGGCGGCATTGTCCAGGTAGATCACGGCTTGACCACCTTTCCGGCTCCCGCTAATTTTTCCACAATGGTGTACATATTGGTGACGCCGCCTACGGCCAGCTTGTCGGTGAGGCCGTAGTGATTCAGGCAAGTGCCGCAGGTCAGGATCTCCACCCCCTGGGCCTCCATATTCTTCAGGTCCTCCAAAGATGCGGAGCCCTCCACGGTCAGGTGGGCGCCGCCGTTATAAAAGAGGATGGTTTTGGGCAGCACCGGCAGCTGTCCTACGGCAAAGAGGAAGCCCTTCATCAGGGTCCGGCCCAGCTCGTCGCTGCCCCGGCCCATGATGTCCGTGTCCACCGCCACCAGGAAGTCTCCCCGTGCGTCAGGGGCGCAGGTCAGCTCCGGCTCCTCCAGAGGCGCGGCGGCGGCAGCCGCATCCGTCACCTCCATGGTGACGGCGAAACGCTGTTCCCCCAGCTTTTCCGCCCTGGCGGTCAGGTGGTGGCCGGCGGCCATCCGCTGCAGGTTCTGCACGGCGATCTCATTGTCCACCAGCACCTCCAGAATCCCCGGCTCCGTCATCTCGCCCAGGGCCCGGGTGGCCTTCACCACGGGAATGGGGCACTGCTGACCCAGGGCGTCCACGGTCGTTTTTTTCATGGCTGATACCTCCCATGTATGCATTCTTGACGGATTTTATTGTAATACGGTGCCGGTTGGAAAACAAGGGCTGTTTTTTTCACAGAATAACCCCGCGGCGTCCTGTCCGCGCTTAGCGGCAAATTTGTTGCCTGTACGGTCATTTTTTCGCCAAATTCCTTGACAGGAGCGGCCCATGCACCGTAAAATAAGACCTGTTGTTTGCGGCCCTGCCGCCACTTTTCATCAAAGATTCGAGGTTGTTCCCATGAAAACACCCTTTGTCACCAAGGACCAGCTGGAGGCCATTGCCGCCCAGTACCCAACCCCCTTCCACATTTACGACGAGCGGGGCATCCGGGAGAATGCCCGCCGCCTGAAGGCTGCCTTCGCCTGGAACTCCGGTTTTCGGGAGTACTTTGCCGTAAAGGCCACCCCCACCCCCGCCATTTTGAAAATTCTCAAGGAGGAGGGCTGCGGCTGCGACTGCTCCTCCGAGGCGGAGCTGCTGATGGCGGAGCGCTGCGGCGTCACCGGGGAGAGCATCATGTTCTCCTCCAACAACACCCCTGACGGGGAGTTCCAGCTGGCCCACCGGCTGGGGGCCATCATCAACCTGGACGACCTGACCCTGGTGGACGATCTGGAGCGGGCCATCGGCACGATCCCCGAGAAGATCTGCTGCCGCTTCAATCCCGGCGGTGTCTTCACCCTGGGGGAGACCCGGGAGGGCTTCCAGGTCATGGACAACCCCGGCGACGCCAAGTACGGCATGACCAGGGGACAGATCGCCGAGGCCTTTACCCGCCTGGCCGCCAAGGGCGCCAAGGAGTTCGGCATCCACGCCTTCCTGGCCTCCAACACCTTGTCCAACGACTACTATCCCGCTCTGGCCCGAATCCTGTTCCGCCTGGCGGCGGAGCTGAAGGAGGAGACCGGCGTCCACATCACCTTCATCAATCTCTCCGGCGGCATCGGCGTGCCCTACCGTCCGGAACAGCCGGAAAACGACATTGCCGTGATTGGGGAGGGCGTGCGCAAGGCCTATGAGGAGATCCTGGTGCCCGCCGGCATGGATGACGTGGCGTTGTATACGGAGCTGGGCCGGTTTATGCTGGCGCCCTACGGTCATCTGGTGACCAGAGCCATCCATGAAAAGCACATTTATAAAGAGTATATCGGCGTGGACGCCTGCGCCTGTAACTTGATGCGGCCTGCCATGTACGGCGCCTACCACCACATCACCGTCATGGGCAAGGAGAACGCCCCCTGCGACCACAAGTACGATGTGGCCGGCGGCCTGTGTGAGAACAACGACAAGTTTGCCGTGGACCGGATGCTGCCCAAGATCAATATGGGAGACCTGCTGGTGATCCACGACACCGGCGCCCATGGTCACGCCATGGGCTACAACTACAACGGCAAGCTCCGCTCCGCTGAGCTGCTGCTGAAGGAGGACGGCTCTGTGGAGCTGATCCGCCGGGCGGAGACGTTGGAGGATTACTTCGCCACCCTGGTTTGGTGAGAAAACCGCATAAGAGCGCATCAAAAAGGCCGGCCCCAACGGGGCCGGCCTCAGCGTGTCGAAAAAGTCTTTTCGACGCGCTGAGCAAGTTTTTTGAACCTTTAAAAAGTTCAAAAAACTTATGATTAAAAACGAATGGCCCAGGCCACCATCTCTTGCCGCTTTGCGGCAATTCACCTTGAGGAACCCTTCCTGGGTTATCTTCGCGCCAAGTGCCGCCGCTTTCGGCGGCGGTTGTGCTCCGAAACGCGCCTGAGGGCGCAGCCTCTGGTAACTCTCTTTCTTCCCATCGGTCAAGTTTCCTGCTTTTCTCGGCAGTCTCAGGCCGGCCCCAACGGGGCCGGCCTTTTCTGCATTCCATGGGGAGGAAAACCGCCTCACTGGGGCGGCAGGCTTTTGAGATAGTGGACGAACTGCTGGGCGGTCCGGCCGGAGAAGCCGCCGTGGCGGACCTCCCAGGCGTTGGCCATGGTCAGCAGCTGCTGGTGGTCGGTAATCTCCACGCCCTGACGCTCCGCCAGTGCCAGCACGATCTGCTGGTACTCCTTGGGCGTGGGGGCGTTGAAGTTGATGGCCACGCCGAAGCGGGCGGCCAGGGACAGCTTTTCCTCCACAGTATCGGAGCGATGGATATCGCCGCTGTGCTCCATGTCCGTCCGGTCGTTCCAGGTCTCCCGGATCAGGTGGCGGCGGTTGGAGGTGGCATAGATCAGCACGTTGTCCGGTCGGGTCTCCACGCCGCCCTCGATCACCGCCTTTAAGAACTTGTACTCCACCTCGTTCTCCTCAAAGGACAGGTCGTCAATGAAGATAATAAAGCGGTAGTTGCGGTTTTTGATGTGGGCCAGGATGGCGGAGAGATCTCCAAACTGGTGCTTGTAAATCTCGATCATCCGCAGCCCCCGGTCATAGTACTCGTTGATGAGGGCCTTGACGGAGGTGGACTTGCCGGTACCGGCATCGCCGTAGAGCAGCACGTTGTTGGCGGCCTTGCCATCCAGGAAGGCCTCGGTGTTGCGGCGCAGCTCCGTCTTCTGCTGTTCGTAGCCCAGCAGGTCCGACAGCATCACATGGTCGATGTTGCTGATGGGCAGGAACTCCACGCCCCGGTCCTGCCGCCGGATGCGGAAGGCCCGGCTCATAGCAAAGACGCCGTAGCCATACTGGCGGTAGTAGTCCGTCACCAGGCGGAAGGTCGCCTCCACATCCGGGGCGGTCTCCAGAGCGGCGCACAGCGTCCGCACCTGCTGGCTGATGTCCCGGTTGTACATCCGCTCCCGCTTGGGAATGGCCGTGTAGCGGCACACCGTGGAGAAGCAGTCGATGCCCAGGGCCTGCTCCAGAGGAGCGAAGTCGTAGTCGAACAGCCGCCGGAATACGGCGAAGTCGTTTTTGGCAAAGTGATTGACGCTGCCCTCCTTGGGTCCGATCCGCTCGCAGGTGCGGGTGAAGGAGTTCTCATTGGTCATCAGCAGCCAGGTGAGGTAGCAGTGCCAGAGGTTGCCGTCAAAGCCGCAGGCGGTGCTGAGATCCAGCAGCCGCTTGACCTGACGGTAACACCGCTGGATCAGCGTGTCCCGGTCGGCGCCATTCTCCCAGTCCCGGACGATCTCGCCCAGGCGGACCAGGATCTCGTCTTCCGGCAGGTCACTGTACAGCAGCAGATGGGCAGTTTCACGGTACATGGGGCTCATCCCCTTTCTTCCATAGTGTAGCTCATTCCAGCACGGCGCCCCGGTCGGCAGAGGAGACCATTCTTGCGTACCGGGCCAGGTAGCCGGTCTTGATCTTGGGCTCCGGGCAGACCCACTTGGCCTTCC
>CATZYY010000123.1 GCA_958426425.1 uncultured Oscillospiraceae bacterium | reverse complement strand
CGCCGATGGGCTCATCCAGCAGATACAGCTTCGCCGCCCGGCTCATGACCATGATGAGCTGTACCTTCTCCCGGGTGCCCTTGCTCATCTGCTTAATCCGCTGGCTGTGGCGGATGTTCAGGTGGGAGAGCATCTCCTCCGCCGCATCAGGCCGGAAGTCCGCATAAAAATCACCGTAAAAGTCCATCAGCTGCTTCACCGACATCCAGGTGGGGATGCAGGTGCGCTCCGGCAGATAGCTGACGGCCGCCCGGGATTCCTTTCCCGGTGTCGTGCCGCACACCAGCACCTGTCCGGCAGTGGGGGTCAGCAATCCGTTGGCCAGCTTGATGAGGGTGGTCTTGCCGCTGCCGTTGGGCCCCAGCAGCCCCACAATCCGTCCCGGCTCAATGGTCAGGTTTACGTCGGCCAGAGCCGGCACGGACCCAAATTGCTTGCTTAAATTCTTACACTCCAGAACTGCCATTGCCTTCTCCCTCCTCGGATATCTCCTGCCGCATCAGCGTCAGAACCGCTTCCCGGTCATAGCCCAGATGGGCCATAGCCTCCCAGAACGCCTGGATATGCCGCTGAGCCAGATCCCGTTTTACCTGGTCAATCATGATTTGATCCTCCGTTACAAATCTGCCGGCGGTCCGTTGGGAATACACCAGACCGTCCCGCTCCAGCTCCGCCAGTGCCCGCTGCATGGTATTGGGATTTACCCCGGCCTCTGTGGCCAGGTCCCGTACCGACGGCAGCCGCTGCCCCGGCGGAAAAGCGCCGGAAACAATGCCCACTTGAATCTGATGAATCAGTTGGGAATAAATCGGCGCGTCGTTGGAAAACTGCCACTTCACGAAAGCACCTCCTTGTGTTGTTGTACTAAGCAATTAATACAATAGCACATTTTCTGTGTTTGTCAAGAGGGCGACACAAACTTTTTCGGCGGGCAGCCGCAAGGGGGCACTCCGTGGGGGTCCCCGGGCATACCCGGACAGGGCGCGTCCGGGCAGGGAAAAAGGGCGCCTGACGGCGCCCTTTTCGCAGTATCATTCCTTGTTTTCCGCTCTCTCACAGATTCGCCCGACGGGCAGGCCGGTCCAACCGCCGGCCCGACAGGAGGATGGCGAGGCCCAGAGCTAGTAGGAAGAAGCATCCGCCGCTCTCCCGGAGCAGACCCGTAAACAACTCTCCCCACTCCTCTCTATCCGTCATCAGTGGGCCAGCCTGTAAAATTGCAAGGGAAAATGGAACCAGGCCAGTTCGGACAGCGGAGATCCGGGGAATGCCGAACACACCCAGCACCACCAGACTCCAAGCCAGGGATCTCCACCGGAGGCGGCCGGCCGCGCGCCTTCCATACAGCACCAGCAGCGCGCCGAAAAGGATCTTCAAGAGGTTCTGGACATGGGCCGTCAGCAGCCCTGTAAAAAAGAACTGAAGGACGCCCCAGCCGCCCAGGACCGGCAGAGTGATGAGAGTGTTCCAGACGCTTTTGAACAATCCCCAGGCGCCCCAGGCGACAGGAATCCATCCCAGAAGATAGCCGCTCTCCCGGTACCGTGTTTTCAGGCGGTCCCACAGCTGCGGATCAGCAGGGATGCTCAGGTCCTCCTGTTCCTCCAACAATAAGTAGTCCGTGGACACGCCGAACTGCCGGCTGATCCGCACCAGTTTCTCTGCCTCGGGCATAGCCTCGTCCCGTTCCCACTTGCTGACTGCCTGACGGCTGACATCCAACAGCTCCGCCAAAGCGTCCTGACTGAGGCCCTGGCGGGCCCGGAGCTTTTGCAGCTTCTCTCCAAAGGTCATAGGCTGTTCCTCCTGTGGTTTTTCTGCCTTCAGGATATCAGACCCGGCGCCTTTTCTGCCAGCCATAAAAAGTGGAACTTCCGCAACCGACGGTTGCGGAAGTTCTTTTTTGTGCTTTATTGGTATTTTTTGCTCAGGATCTCCACCACATCTGCCAAAGCGTCGCAGCGGGCATCGGAGACAACGGTAGCACCGCACTGCCGCACCGCCTCCACGCAGTTGGCCGGAGCAAAGCCCTGGGCCGCGGCGGTCAGCATGGGGATATCGTTGGCCTCATCGCCGGCACAGTAGACGTGGTCTGGGGCAATGCCCAGCCTCTGGGCCAGCCGCAGCAGCATGCCGCCCTTGTTGGCGCCCTTGGCGGTCATCTCCAGCAGGGTCTTTCCGGAGAAAATCAGCTCGTAGTCTCGGTCCCAGCCCTCCTGAATCAGCCGGTCCCGGACCCCCTGCAGCACGTCGTGCTCCGCCTCAAACAGCAGCTTGCCCAAAGGCAGCGGCACCTCCAGAAGGGAGGGCGCCTCCGTCACCGCCACCCGGGTCAGGTGCTCATGCTGCCGAGTGATGTGATTGGGCCGCACGGCGTGAATCACATTGTCGATGTGATAGGCCTCCACCGCCACCTCTGGAAACCGATCCAGAATGATCTGCCCCCGCCGGCGGGCATCCTGGTCCAGCAGGGCGTAATCTAAGTACTCCTTCTTCTGAAAATCATAGATGGCCGCACCGTTGCACACCACCGCCGGAGCGTTCATGGGCACGCCGTCGGCATAGTTTACGAAAGCCGCCAGAGCCCGCCCGGTGGCCACGGCAAACCGGCCGCCCTCTGCCATAAACCACTCCAGAGCCTCCCGATTGCAGAGGGACAGGGGCGGCACCGGCACGCCGGAGCGCAGGGCTTCCTCCGTGTAAATCAGGGTATTGTCGAAATCGCTGGCCAGCAGCACGCCGTCAAATCTTCCCATGGAACTCCTCCTTTTCCAAATCCGGCAAAGGGCCCCGCCGCCCGCTGCGCGGACGGCGGGGCGCCGTACTCATTCGCTCTTGGGAGTCTGGGCAGCGCCCTCTCCGCCGCCCTTGTTCCGGCGGCGGCCGCCCCGATGCCGGGGACGGCGGCGCTTGGCCTCCCCACTCTCGCCGGCCTCAGCGCGGCTCTCTCCACTCTTGGGCTGAGGGGAGGACGGCTGCTTGGGGGCCTGCTCCTTTTGCGGGCGGGGCTTTTGCCCACTCTTTTGCTCCTCCTGGGTCTTGGCCTCGGCTTTGGGCGCCGCCTGCTGGGGCGCCCCTTCGGCGCCGGTCCTGCCGCGGTTCCGGCGGCCGCCCCGGTGCTTGCGGCGGGGCTTGCCGTCGCCGCTCTCCCGGCCCATTTTCTCCCGAACAGGAGCATCTTCCAGTCGGGAGTCCATATAGAAGGGCGTGGCCAGAATGGGGGTGTCCAGCACCTCCTCTTCCTTCTCCTCCACATATCGCGCGGGCCGCTCCGGAATGGCAATGCCGTCCCGGCTGCCCTTGCAGTTGCGCAGGACGCAGACCTCGCAGTTGTGATAGCACTTGGGCGCCTCGTTGGGGGCAGCGCTGTCCAGGGCCACTTTTATGGTCTCCCGCAGCAGATCCACACTCTTGACGTTGCCGGGGCCGTCAGGCGTCTGAACGAAAGATTCCACCTTGGGCATCCGCTTGGCGGCGTCCTCATAGGCGTTCTGTTCGTATTTCAGGCAGCACATCAGCCGTCCGCAGGTGCCGGAGATCTTGGTGGGGTTCAGGCTGAGATTCTGGGTTTTGGCCATCTTAATGGAAACCGGCAGGAATCCATCCAAAAACTGCGAGCAGCAAAAGGGCCGCCCGCAGATGCCAAGGCCCCCAATCATCTTGGCCTCGTCCCGGACGCCGATCTGCCTGAGCTCGATCCGGGCCCGGAACACACCGGCCAGGTCCCGCACCAGCTCCCGGAAATCCACCCGCCCGTCGGCAGTGAAATAAAAGATGATCTTGTTTCCGTCAAAGCTGGCGGACACATTGACCAGCTTCATCTCCAGGCCGTGGTCGGCGATCTTCTTCTCGCAGATGTCGAAGGCCTCCCGCTCCTTTTTCCGGTTGCGCTCCACCGTGCGGCGGTCGTTGTCCGTGGCCATCCGCACCACCGGGCTCAGGGGCTTGACGATGGCGGCGTCATCCACCTCATGATTGCCCTCGGTGCAGGTGGCAAACTCGATGCCCGCAGTGGTCTCCACAATCACCTGGTCTCCCATCCGCACCTGGGCCCCCCGGGGGTCAAAAAAATAATTCTTGCATCCACCCCGAAAGCGGACGCTGATCACTTCAGTCAAAGGATACCCTCCAATTCCACCGCCAGGGCCCCCAGCACATGACCGGCGCCCACATTGTAGGTACAGTCCCCGCGGTACTTCTGTAACAGTTCTATTGTGCCCATAATTTGCGGTTTTGTCAAGGTTTTCGCCGCTAAAAGGGCCATTTCCCGGTCCTCTCCGGAAACCTCGCCTCCGTATTGCAGCGCCAGTCCCCGGGCAAGAAGGTCCCGCAGCCGCTCCAGCAGGGCCGACAGGTCCTCCCGGCTCAGCTTCCGCCGCTCCAGTTCCACCGCCGCCGCCGTCACAGCGCCCCGCCGGCGCTCCAGCAGGGCCCGCAGCAGCTGCTCCGCAGCCGCCTGCTGCCCCTCCAGTCCGGCGGCAGACGCCGCCTGCGCCGAGCCGGTCATCCACTCCACACAGCGGGAGCGGAGGGTCTGAAGCACCTGTCCAGCACTGTCGGCACAGAAGAGAAACGCCGCATAGGGCGGCCCCTCCTCCACCACTTTCAGCAAAATGTTCTGGTCCGCTTCGGTCAAAAGGGCGCAGTCGGGGAAGATATACACCTTCCGCTCTCCCTCATTGGGGCGGATGTAGGCGTCGGCCCGGACGGAACGGACCACCTCCACAGCAATATTTTTATGCTCCGGGTCCCGGACCGTCACCACATCGGGGTGAATGTCGGCCATGACCTTCCGGCAGGCCGGGCAGACCCCGCAGGGCTTCTCCCCCGCCCCCTGGCACTCCATGGCGGCGGCGGCATACCGGGCGGCATCCAGGGCATTGCTCCCGGTCAGCAGCAGGGCGTGGGACAACGTCCCCCGCCCTGCTGCCTCCCGAATACGCCGGGCGGCAGAATCCGCAGGCGGCAGAGAAAAGGAATTCATCACACGGCACCTCTCGTTTCCATTTCTTTCCTGCATGTTTTTATGTTTTTCCTATTTTAGCACGGTTTTTTCCAAAAGAAAAGGCGAATCGGCGCCACCGGCAGTCTGCCCTCCCCTGTCCTGGCATTTTTGTACCCATTTGTTTGATTTTCACAAATTTTTGTGTAATCCTTCCAGTTTAATCAATTTTTCTTAGATTATTTATGTATTGTAATTTTTTTGGCAATCTTTTATAATATAAGAGTTCAGTCAACTAATCGTTTACGTAAAGACGTACGATCACTGCACTGCCGTTGTGGCAGAGACAAAACGGAGGTAACAAGGGATATGAGCAAAAAGTACGTGTACCTGTTCAGCGAAGGCAATGCCAACATGCGTGAGCTGCTGGGCGGCAAAGGCGCCAACCTGGCCGAGATGACCAACATCGGTCTGCCTGTGCCCCAGGGCTTCACCATCACCACCGAGGCCTGCACTCAGTACTATGAGGACGGCCGTCAGATCAACGCCGAGATTCAGGCCCAGATCATGGAGTATATCACCAAGATGGAAACCATCACCGGCAAGAAGTTCGGTGATCTGGAGAACCCCCTGCTGGTCTCTGTCCGTTCCGGCGCCCGGGCCTCCATGCCCGGCATGATGGACACCATTTTGAACCTGGGCCTCAATGAGGACGTGGTGGAAGTCATGGCCAAGAAGTCCAACAACCCCCGCTGGGCCTGGGACTGCTATCGCCGCTTTATCCAGATGTACTCCGACGTGGTCATGGAAGTGGGCAAGAAGTACTTTGAGCAGCTCATTGACGAGATGAAGGAGAAAAAGGGCGTCACCCAGGACGTGGACCTGAACGCCGACGATCTGAAGGAGCTGGCCGGCCAGTTCAAGGCTGAGTACAAGGCCAAGATCGGCAGCGACTTCCCCACCGATCCCAAGGAGCAGCTGATGGGCGCCATCAAGGCCGTGTTCCGCTCCTGGGACAACCCCCGCGCCAACGTCTATCGCCGCGACAACGATATCCCCTATTCCTGGGGCACCGCCGTCAACGTCCAGTCCATGGCCTTCGGCAACATGGGCGACGACTGCGGCACCGGCGTGGCCTTCACCCGCAACCCCGCCACCGGCGAGAAGAAGCTCTTCGGTGAATTCCTGACCAACGCCCAGGGCGAAGACGTGGTGGCCGGCGTCCGGACCCCCATGCCCATCCAGGAGATGGCCGACAAGTTCCCCGAGGCCTTTGCCCAGTTCCAGAACGTCTGCCAGCTGCTGGAGAACCACTATCACGACATGCAGGACATGGAGTTCACCGTGGAGAACGGCAAGCTCTATATGCTGCAGACCCGTAACGGCAAGCGCACCCCCGCCGCCGCCCTGAAGATCGCCTGCGACCTGGTGGACGAGGGGCAGATCTCCGAGAAGCAGGCCGTGGCCATGATCGACCCCCGCTCTCTGGACACCCTGCTGCATCCCCAGTTCGACGCCGTGGCTCTGAAGAAGAGCGAGGTCATTGGCAAGGCTCTGGGTGCCTCTCCCGGTGCCGCCTCCGGCAAGATCGTCTTCACCGCTGAGGACGCCAAGGCCTGGGCCGAGCGGGGCGAGAAGGTGGTTCTGGTCCGTCTGGAGACCTCTCCCGAGGACATCGAGGGCATGAAGGCCGCTCAGGGTATCCTGACCGTCCGCGGCGGCATGACCTCTCACGCCGCCGTTGTGGCCCGCGGCATGGGCAAGTGCTGCGTCTCCGGCTGCGGCGACATCAAGATGGATGAGGCCAACAAGCAGTTCGTTCTGGCCGGCAAGACCTACAAGGAGGGCGACTGGATCTCCCTGGACGGCTCCACCGGCAACATCTACGACGGCGCCATCCCCACTGTGGACGCCTCCATCGGCGGCGAGTTTGGCCGGGTCATGGGCTGGGCTGACAAGTATCGCCGTCTGCAGGTCCGTACCAACGCCGACACTCCCCATGACGCCGCTCAGGCCCGCAAGTTCGGCGCCCAGGGCATCGGCCTGTGCCGCACCGAGCACATGTTCTTTGACGAGGACCGTATCCCTGCCATCCGTCAGATGATCTGCTCCGACACCGTGGAGCAGCGCGAGGCCGCTCTTGCCAAGCTGGAGCCCATGCAGCAGAGCGACTTCGAGGGCATCTACGAGGCCATGG
>CATZYY010000122.1 GCA_958426425.1 uncultured Oscillospiraceae bacterium | reverse complement strand
ATGGATCATGCACAGCCGCCGCACGGTGTCGGCGTGATGCTCCATGGCCCTGACCGCCTCCTGCTCACTCCGCATGGAATGACCCTCGTTTCCTCCTGTTATTGGTTCCGGCAGGCTCCCCGCCCGTGGTGGCCGCCGTGGCCGCCGCTCTGTCCGACGTTGTAGAGATCGCAGATGCCGTCACCGTTGACATCCACGTAGTTGACGCCGCAGTGGGTGCCGCAGTTGTCGCAGAACCCGTCGCCGTCAGTATCCACGAAGCCGCCGCAGCTGGTGTTGCGATAGTTGCAGATACCGTCGCCGTCGGCATCGGTGAAGCTGATACCGCAGCGGGTGCCGCGGTTGTCGCAGGTGCCGTCCCCAAGGCGTGGGCCATGGCGTCCCGCCGCCAGGGCCCCGGTGACGCACAGGGACATGACCAGCGCCGCGGCGGCCAGTCCCATCCAGAGTTTTTTCATATTTGGATTCCTCCTGTCAAGTTCTGGAGGCCGGAACCGGCCTCACTGAGAATACGACTGAGAGAAGGGATTCCGTTCAGAGACGGGAAACGTTTTCAAAAATTTTTCGGCGGCTGGAACAGCGGCGTCTTCCGCAGCCGCCGGTGGTAGGAGGGCCCGCCCTCCGGCGCATCCTCCAGAGCCTCCAGCTCCCCGGATTCCAGCATGGCCTCCATCCGCAGGGCAAGATAGCAGTCGGAGATCCCCGGCAGATATTTTCCCAGCGTAAGACCGATAACCTGGGCCTGGTGGAATTCCTGGGGCTGGTCCGCCAGCGTCCGGCGGAGGGCGAAGTCGTAAAAGTCTACGGGCACGGTGCGCAGCCGCCCGTTGACCACCGCCCGCAGAGGGCCGTTTTCCCGCCGCAGCGCCTCCCACTCCTGGGCGAGAGCGGACCGCAGAACGGGACCGGCCTCCCGCTGACGGGAGAGGAAGGCCCCGAACCGCTCCGGCTCCATTTCGCCCCAGCTGATGTACCGGACCAATGTGTTGTCGCCCCGCTCCTCATACCGGGGCAGGGCCACCAGATGGACCGGCGCCTGGATGCCCCGCCGGTGAAGCTCCCAGCACAGCCAGCTGAGGCCGCACCGCTCGTCGGGCTGGTCGCTGTACCAGACCCGCGCCGTCTCGCCCTGCCTCAGCTGCTCCAGAAGGGAGCGGAACTGCTCCGCAGCATGAGCCATTAGCTCCGCTGCTACCTCCTCGCCCCGGGGGTCTGCCGCCCCGTAGAGACACTCCAGGACGGTTTTCCGCTCCGGGCCCAGGGGCTCTCCGGCGATGTTCCCCATACTGAGGCACAGGGGGAAGCCGTACACACCTCCGGCGGTGCTCCCTAGGGGAACGGCCTCCGCCCAGCATCGGCGGGCGTCCCGCTCCACCTGCCGGGCCGCCCGCAGCTCCGACCGGGTAGGCCGGCTGCCGTCCTCATGGGTGAGGACGACTCCGAAAGCCGTCGGTGCACAGCAGGACTGTGCCATCCGCAGCCCGCCCTGGGCGCTTTCGCTGAATGCAATTTCCAACATGGGAAGGTCCTCCTTGCTGCTTCTTGGGCCCATCTTATCACATGCAATCTGCCCCCGCAAGGGACCGCCATGAGACAAAGAAGCGGGACGCTGTACAGCGTCCCGCTTCTGCGGAGGATCTGTTACAAAAACACGATGTCGCCCTTTATCAGCTTGGCCTGATACAGGGCCTTATCCGCCCGCTCCAACAGCGCGGCGGAGGTTTCTAACGGGAGAAGCTGGGTCACACCGATGCTGATGCTGACCGGCTGACACTGCTGATGGATCTCCGCCCGGGAGAACCGATTCTGAAGCTCCTGACAGACTTTGTAAACCTCCGGCTGGCTGTAACCGTGAAAGAGTAGGCAGAATTCATCCCCGCCGAACCGGAAGGGCTGAATTTGCTGACCGGACAGCTCCAGCAAGGTGCTGCCCAGCGTCTGAAGATATTGGTCGCCACAGTTGTGGCCAAAAGTATCGTTGAGCAGCTTGAAGGCGTCCAGGTCCAGCATGGCCAGATGAAAAGAGTCGAGGCGATGCTTTTCCATAAACCGAAAAGCGGTACGCAGAGCCAGACGGTTGCCCACTTTTGTCAGAGGATCGGTTAAGGCTTCGATTTGATACTGCTGCCGCTCTCGCTCCAGGTTAAGACTGACGTTGTTTTTCGCCTGTTCCGTTTTGAGCAGCAGCCAGCAAATCAGATAAAACAGCACCAGCAACAGCAGGGACACAGAAAAATCAGTGAACTCGTCCACGGAAGAGCACACGCTGGGGCGGGAAGAGATTTGATATAGAAACACGTCAGATGCAGCCTTGCTCAAAATGGCGATGACACTAATCAGGGTGGTGAGCCATCGATTTCCATAGATGACGGTCAGCGCCATGGGGATCATGAAAATGGCAAAGAGAGAAGAAAGGACGGCATGTATGGTGTAAGCGCCGAAGACCAGAGCCGTCAGCAGGAGAGAGACAATGTAGATTTTCCACTTTTCCGACAGGCGGCTTTTCATAGCAAACGTGGCAATCAACGCAATAAGCCCGTCATATAGGAGGGGAAACAGGGGATATTTCAGAAGAAATGAGTCGGGAAGTTCCCCATTAATCCGGTAGCGCATCAGAAGATAAAACAAAAACTCCATCACAGGCGTGGAGGCGGCCAGCCACAGCAGCAGCCGGTACTCAATCCGAAGCCAGCTGCTGTCGATACGGCGGTATTCGCTTTGAATCGTCTCCGGATTGAAAAAAAGGCTGCTGCGCATGACAAGATTCCTCCTTTCAAGTTGTGGAAGGGAACTTTGCCGCGAAAAAGTAGTGCCCTGCAAAATGGATCATGGGGGGAGAAAGACTCATACTGATATGTTATATTTTAGCATACGCAGTTACTCCTGACATATCGCTTTTGCCACATTCAAAAGAATTCGTATACCTAGGCTTCACCGCCGTCGATTTTTTCTTTCAGCTCGTTGAGATAGATCCACCGCTCCGTCTTCTCCTCCAGGGCGGCTTCCAGCTCTGCGAGGCGGGCCTGGACCTCCTGCAGGCGCATATAATCGCTGCCGCAGGCGGCTTCCTCCGCCCGGCGGTCGGCCACCTGGCTCTCCAGGGCTGCCAGGTCAGCGTCGATGGTCTCAAACTCCCGCTGCTCCTTGAAGCTGAATTTCAGCTTTTTCTCCCGGAGACGCTCCTGGGGCTTTTCCTTGGCCGCCTCCTGACGGGATGGGGCTGGTTCCTCCGCCCTCCGGTCCCGGTCCCAGTCGGACCAGTTGCCGCTGTGGCGGAGAATCTGCCCGTCACCATGGACTTCAAAGATTTGCTGGGCCAGCTTGTCCAGGAAGAAGCGGTCATGGGACACCGCCAGCACCGGACCGGGGAAGTCCTGGAGATAGTCCTCCAGAATGGAGAGGGTGGTTACGTCCAGGTCGTTGGTGGGTTCGTCCAGCACCAACACATTGGGCGCCGCCATCAGCACGGACAGCAGATACAGCCGCCGCCGCTCTCCGCCGGAGAGGCGGCCGATGGGAACCGACTGGAGATCGCCGGGGAACAGGAACCGCTCCATCATCTGATTGGCGGAGAAGGTGCCCTGGTCGGTCTTCACCTCGTCGGCGATGTCATGGATGAAGTCATAGACCCGCTGCCCCAGGTCCAGCTCGCGGCCCTCCTGGGAGAAGTGGCCGATCTTCACCGTGGCGCCTATCTCCACGGTGCCGCTGTCCGGGGCCAGCTTTCCGGTCAGCAGTCGCAGCAGCGTGGTCTTTCCGGCACCGTTGGGCCCCACGATGCCGATGCGGTCCCGGCGCAGCAGGTTGTAGGAGAAGTGGGAGACCACGGTCCGATCTCCGAAGGACTTGGACACATCGTTCAGCTCAATGATCTTTTTCCCCAGCCGGCTGGAGGCGGCCGCCATCTGTACGGCGCTGTCAGTCTCCGGGGCGTCCTGGTTCAAAAGGGCCTCGTAACGCTGGATACGCTCCTTGGACTTGGTGGTTCTGGCCCGGCAGCCCCGCATGATCCACTCCCGCTCCACCCGCAGGATGGACTGGCGCTTGCGCTCGCTGGCCTCGGCCATCTCCAGCCGCTCCGCCTTCAGCTCCAGGTACTTGGAGTAGTTGGCCACATAGTGGTAAAGTTTGCCCCGGTCCAGCTCCGTGATGTGGTTGACCACCCGCTCCAGAAAGTAGCGGTCGTGGGTCACCATGATGAGCCCGCCCTTGAACCGGCGCAGCCAGTCCTCCAGCCAGGCCACCATCTCGCTGTCCAGGTGGTTGGTGGGCTCGTCCAGAATCAGTATGTCCGCCGGATGGATCAGGGCGGCCGCCAGGGCCACCCGCTTGCGCTGCCCGCCGGAGAGGGTTCCCACCGGCTGGTTCCAGTCATGGATGCCCAGCCGGTCCAGCATGGCCTTGGCCTCGTATTCGTTCAGCTGGCGGAACTCCGCCGGAAAGTGGAGAAACACCTGCTCCAGGGCGGTGGCGCCGGGGTCCATATCGGGGTTCTGGCTGAGGAAGCTGATTTGTACGTTGGGGTTCCGGGACAGTCTGCCGCCGTCCGGCTCCAGTACCCCCGCCAGGACCTTCAAAAACGTGGACTTGCCTGTGCCGTTGATACCGATGACGCCGATTTTGTCCCCCTCGTTGAGGTAGAGGTTCACATCGTCCAGCAGCTGCCGGCTGCCAAAGTTGATGGAGAGATGTTCCGCGGATAAGAGCATAGGGGATTCCTCCTGTCAAAACTTCTCCCATTGTACCACAGGCGGCGGCGATCCGCAATTGCAGGACTTTTCACCGCCGCCGTTTTGTGGTATGCTGAAAGCCATGAGAGGGGGGACAGGCATGGCGCGCATTTCCTACACGCTGCCGCCGGAGCAGGCGGGGGCCACCGTCCGCCATATTCTCCGCTCGCAGCTGCACGTCTCCTCCCACGGCGTCTCCCGCCTGGCCCACGCGGAGGGAGCCATCCTGGTCAACGGCATTCATGCCCGCACCACCCAGGTGCTTCGGCCCGGGGACGTACTGAGTGTGGAGACTGGGGACCACCGGCTCCCCAAGGCCTGCGTGGTGCCGGGAAACTGGCCCCTGCCGGTGGTGTGGGAGGACGGACATCTGCTGATCGTCAGCAAGCCCGCCGGTATGGTGGTCCACGCCTCCAGCTTCGCGCCCCAGACCCCCACTGTGGCCGGCGCTTTGGCCTGGCAGCGGGGCAGCAATTTCATCTTCCACCCGGTGAACCGGCTGGACAAGGGCACCACCGGCCTGATGGCCGTGGCCAAGAGCGGCTATGTCCATGACCTGCTGCGGCGGCAGCTCCACACGGCGGATTTTTGCCGGGAGTACCGGGCGGTGTGCCTGGGCTGTCCGGAGATACCGGAGGGGGTGATCGACGCCCCCATCGGCCGGGATGAGCCCTCTCCTGTCCGGCGCTGTATCCGGCCCGACGGCGCCCCCGCCCGGACTGCCTACCGGGTGCTGGCCCAGGCAGGTGGGATGAGCCTTCTGGCCGTGGTGCCGGAGACGGGCCGCACCCACCAGATCCGGGTGCACCTGGCCCATCTGGGCTGCCCCCTGGCCGGGGACTGGCTTTACGGCACCGAGGACCCGGCCCTGATTCCCCGGCCCGCCCTCCATGCCTTCGCCCTTTCCCTGACCCATCCGGTCACCGGGGAGCGCCTGCGCCTGACGGCGCCGGTGCCGTCGGACATGGAGCGGCTGGTACTGCCGCCGGAGGATGACCATCCGTGTATTTTTTAAGCGCGAAAGCGCGCAAGGAGGAAATATTATGTTAACCTGGAATGTCACCTATCACTGCAAGAGCGGACAGCGGGCGGCCTTTCACCAGGCGGTCACGGACCTGGGCGTTCGGGCCAACTCCCTGAGCGAGGCGGGCAATGTCAAGTACGACTACTATTTTGATGCCCAGGACCCGGATGCGCTGCTGCTGGTGGAGACCTGGGAGACGCCGGAGCTGCAGCAGGCCCACTGTCAGACGGAGGTCTTTGCCAAGCTCCAGGAGCTGAAGGCGCAGTATTGCGACAATGTGACCATCGACAAATTCAACTACTGAGCGGAATGAGCAAAACAGGCGGGAGGCCCATGGCCTCCCGCCTGTTTCTGCTTATATGCGGTCCGCCTGTTCCTGAAGCTCCAGGAAAAACCGGGACAGATGGAATCCGTCCGCTACCGCATGGTGAATATTGAGGGAGAGGGGCATCAGGACCCGCTTTCCGGCGGGCTCGTACTTTCCCCAGGTGACCACCGGCCCCAGGTAAGTGCCGCTGTCGAAAATATGCATATCGAAACTGCGGTACCGGACCCAGGGCAGACAGGACACGTCAAATGTGTTGGGCGGCACTCCGATTTGATCGAAGTGGTCCAGAGCGGCATACCGATTTCGGTCCTCCAGAAACCGGCGGTGAAAGGTCTCCAGATCCGGGTCAAAGGGTGTTACCAACTTAACGAAAGATTTTCTGTCTGGGTGGAAATCGGCGTAGTAGGGCTCGATCCGGTCCCAGAGGATCAGCCGGCCCTGATCGTCCCAGCCGTACCGAAATTCGGGGTGGGCGTTGAGGATCTTGGTCACCATCCAGATCATGGTGGGATAAAGGGAGAGCCCTTGCTGATGCACATTGTCCAATAGCCGGGTCACGTCCAGATCCACTGTCATGCTCATGACACAGCGCAGGTCATCGATAAAATGCCGGAAAACCGGACCACGTTCCCAGATGTCCGGGTCTACGATGGTGTGGGCGGGGAGCTTTGCATTCATATTCATAAAAGCCTCCTGAAATCAAGGTGTGTTTGTTCAGGAGGCCCAGCCAAGTCCGCGCTTCATAGAGTTTCCCTCCTCTCCTGGAGATGGTCCCATTTTATCAGGACGGCGGGGAAGAAGTCAACGCCGCCCCTTGACAAACCCGCCCTGCCGCCCTATCCTGAATGAGACATGTATCGACAGGAGGGGGATTCCCCATGACCACACGGCTGCTGAAACAATTTGACCGGATCGTGGTGTTTGACACCGAGACCACCGGCATCGACTTTCAAGAGGACGAGATCATTGAGCTGGGGGCCGTGTGCCTGACGGCGGAGGGTGAGACCGGCGCCATGGATGATCTCATCCGCCTGACCCCGGGCCGGGCCCTGCCGCCCTTTA
>CATZYY010000121.1 GCA_958426425.1 uncultured Oscillospiraceae bacterium | reverse complement strand
GGGCCGGAGACCCGGCTGGACGGCCTGCGCGGCTCAACGGAGGCCCTGGCGGAGTTTCTGGCCTTCCTGCCCGCCGCCGACATGGCCACCGCCGCCGCGGCCCGGACGGAGCCCTTTGAAAACGTCCTGGGCTATGACGGCACGGCGGTGACGGAGTACGCCTCCTACGGCTTCCGCAGCCGCAGCTGGTGCGTCCCCGCCGGCGACGGCGGTTGGACCGCCATCGCCCGGAGCTTCGGCTACGGAGAGCCGGAGGCGTATGCCGTGGACCTGGACGGCGACGGGGCGGAGGAACTGGTGTGCAACGTCACCTTCGGTGCCGACGGGGCCCGGTCCGCCTATGTCTACCAGCGCCGCTCCGACGGGGTGTACCTGGGCACCCACAGCGCCGAAGGCCTGCCGGACTTTTTCAACTGGGGGGCAAACGCCTCCTGGTCGGAGTACGACCCGGCGGCAAACTGCTTCCGGCTCCACTACTGCGTGGAGGAGGGAGCGCCATACGCCGAGGTGACATACCGGGGCATGGAAGGCCTGAGCTTTGAACTCTACACAGACCCCCACGCGGCTTGGCGCGTCCCCTGGATCCAGGCCGGGACTTGACAAACGCCGCCGGAGCCTCCATGATGGTAGTATCGGGAAACCATCGTGGAAAGGAGAACGACCCCATGAAATACGATTTTGACCAGATCATTGACCGCTCCAACAACCACTCCGCCAAGTACGACGAGCGGGTGAAGAAATTTGGCACCGACGACGTGATCCCCCTGTGGATCGCGGACATGGACTTCAAAACGGCTCAGCCCATCATCGACGCCCTGGAGGCCCGGGCCCGGGAGGGCATCTGGGGCTATACCGCCCGGCCCGACAGCTATTTTGCCGCCATCCGGGCGTGGCAGAAGCGCCGCAACGGCTGGGACATGGACCCCGCCCTCATGAGTTTTTCCCTGGGCGTGGTCCAGACCATCAGCGCCTGCGTGAATCTGTTCACCCCGGAGGGGGGCAGCGTCCTGATCCAGACGCCGGTGTACTCGGAGTTCTACGACATGACCGAGGCCTGGAACCGCACGGTGGTGGAAAACCAGCTGGTGGAAAAGGACGGCCGGTGGACCGTGGACTGGGCGGACTTTGAGGAGAAGCTGAAAGTTTCCGATCTGTTCCTCCTGTGCTCCCCCCACAACCCCGTGGGCATCGTGTGGACGGAGGAGGAGCTGCGGCGGATGATGGAGCTGTGTTTGAAGCACCATGTGCCGGTGGTCTCCGATGAGATCCACTCCGATCTCATTTTCCACGGCAAGAAGCACATCCCCACCGCGTCTCTCTCCCCGGAGATCGCCGCCAACGTCATCACCGGCATCTCCGGCACCAAGACCTTCAATCTGGCGGGCCTCCAGGCAAGCACCGCCGTGTTCCCGGACCAGCACAAGAAGGCGGTGTTCGACCGGTTCTGGATGAACATGGACATCCACCGCAACAACGCCTTCTCCCTGACGGCCATGGAGGCGGCCTTCACGGCAGGGGAGGAGTGGCTGGAGCAGCTGCTGCCGTACCTCGCCGACAACTTCGACTTCGTGGTGAACTACTGCGAGACCCGCATCCCCAAGATCAAGACCTTCGCCCCGGACGCCACCTATCTCATGTGGCTGGACTGCCGGGCCCTGGGGCTTACCAACCAGCAGCTCCACGACTTCATGATCGAGAAGGCGGGCCTGGGCCTCAACGACGGCTGTTCCTTCGGGCGGAGCCTGGAGGGGTACATGCGGCTTAACGCCGCCTGCCCTCGGTCCGTGCTGATGGAGGCCATGGGCCGCCTGGAGGCGGCAGTCAACAGCCTGTGAGCCAAATAGGAAAAAGCTCCCCACTGTGGGGAGCTTTTTTCATGGTGTTGGGGCCATGGGTCCGGGGCGGTGGGCCCCTCTTGCAATTCCCGCCCGCCGCCGATATAATATCCCCGAATCAATGAAAAATGGGGGACTTTGCCATGAACACCCGAATGGAACACGACACCATGGGAGAAATCGCCGTCCCGGCGGACTGCCACTGGGGGGCCCAGACCCAGCGGAGCCTGGAGAATTTCAAAATCGGCGGACAGCGTCAGCCCAGAGAGATCATCACCGCCTTCGCCTATTTGAAGGAGGCCTGCGCCCAGGCCAACCTGGACTCCGGCAAGCTGACGGCGGAGCAGGCGGCGGCCATTGCCGCCGTGTGCGGCGAGATCCGGGCAGGGAAGTGGGATGGGGAATTTCCCCTGGTGGTCTGGCAGACCGGCAGCGGTACCCAGACCAACATGAACGTCAACGAGGTCATCGCCCACCTGACGGCGGAGCGGGGCGTTCCCCTGCACCCCAACGACCACGTCAACGCCTCCCAGTCCAGCAACGACACCTTCCCCTCCGCCCTCCACATCGCCGCCGCCCTCGCCGTGGCAAACGATGTGATCCCGGCGGCGGAGCGCTTGGCGGCGGCCTTCCGGAAGCTGGAGGAGGGCTATCCCGACCTGATCCGCATTGGCCGCACCCACCTGCAGGACGCCACGCCGCTGAAATTCGCCCAGGAGGTTTCCGGCTGGCGGGAGCTGGTCGAGGCCCCGGTGCGGATGCTGCGCCTTTCCCTGACGGAGCTTTGCCGCCTTGCCATCGGCGGTACCGCCGTGGGCACCGGCCTCAACGCCCCCAAGGGCTACGACGAGATGGTGTGCCGGCGTCTCCGGGAGATGACCGGCCTGGACTTTGCCCCGGACCCCAACAAGTTCCACGCCCTGACCTCCAAGGATGCCCTGGTCTTTGCCCACGGCGCCCTGAAGGCCCTGGCCGCCAACCTCATGAAGATCGCCAACGACATCCGGTTCGAGTCCAGCGGCCCCCGCTGCGGCATGGGGGAGCTGCATATCCCGGAAAACGAGCCCGGCAGCTCCATCATGCCCGGCAAGGTGAACCCCACCCAGTGCGAGGCCGTCACCATGGTAGCCGTCCAGGTTATGGGCAACGACGCCGCCATCGGCGTTGCCGCCTCCCAGGGCAATTTCCAGCTCAACGTGTTTTTGCCGGTGTCCGCCTATAACTTCCAGCTCTCCGCCCGGCTGCTGACGGATGTGATGGATTCCTTCCGCGTCCACTGCGTGGAGGGCATCACCCCCAACGTGGAGCGGATGGAATACAACCTCCACAACTCCCTGATGCTGGTCACATGCCTGACGCCCAGGATCGGCTATGAGGCGGCGGCCAAATGCGCCAAGAAGGCCCTCTCCGAGGGCACCACCCTGAAAGAGGCGGTATTGTCCCTGGGCCTTCTCACGGCGGAGGAGTTCGACGAGACCGTGCGCCCGGAGAAGATGGTATAATCAATCACCCTGCCGCGGCGCCGGAAACCGCTGTATCGGTCTCCGGCGCCGCAGTGCCTCAATATGTATAAATTCTGCATATATACCGATGAATATGCAGTTTCCCCGGAACGGCGGGGCCGGAGGGGGGTAAAGTGGACAGGAACCGCTGGAATCACGGCCCTATCTTGTCAAAATATGCAAAAGCGACCAAGAGAATTGAAAAATGTTGTGCAAGTTACTACTTGAATAAATATTCATAGCAGGCGTATAATTCAACCATCATCAAACAAACGCTATCGGAGGTACATACCATGGCTAAGAAAGATATCAAGAAGATCGTGCTGGCATATTCCGGCGGTCTGGACACTTCCATCATCATCCCCTGGCTGAAGGAGAACTACAACAACCCCGAGATCATCGCCGTGGCCGGCAACGTGGGTCAGAACGACGAGCTGGACGGCCTGGAGGAAAAGGCCATCAAGACCGGCGCTTCCAAGCTGTACGTCATGGACCTGGTGGACGAGATGGTGGACGACGTCATCATCCCCTCCATGATGATGGGCGCCAAGTACGAGGACTACCTGCTGGGCACCGCCTTTGCCCGGCCCATCATTGCCAAGGGCTTGGTGGAGATCGCCAAGAAGGAGGGCGCCGACGCCATTGCCCACGGCTGCACCGGTAAGGGCAACGACCAGATCCGTTTCGAGCTGGCCATCAAGCGCTTCGCTCCCGAAATGACCATCATCGCCCCCTGGCGTGAGTGGAACATCAAGAGCCGGAACGAGGAGATCGACTACGCCGAGGCCCACAACGTGCCTCTGAAGGTCAGCCGGGAGACCAGTTACTCCAAGGACAAGAACCTGTGGCACCTGAGCCATGAGGGCCTGGATCTGGAGGACCCCGCCGCCGAGCCCCAGTACGACAAGCCGGGCTTCCTGGAGATGGGCGTCAGCCCCGCCATGGCCCCTGACGAGCCCACCTATGTGACCATCGACTTTGAAAAGGGCTGGCCCGTGGCCCTCAACGGCGAGAAGATGAAGGCAAGCACCATGATCGCCAAGCTCAACGACATCGGCGGCAAGAACGGCGTGGGATTGCTGGACATCGTGGAGAACCGGATGACCGGCATGAAGGACCGCGGCGTGTACGAGACTCCGGGCGGCACCATCCTGTACCGGGCTCATGAGGTCCTGGAGATGATCACCATCGACAAGGACACCGCCCACATGAAGAAGAAGCTGTCTGTGGACTTTGCCGATCTGGTTTACAACGGCAAGTGGTTTACGCCCCTGCGGGAGGCCCTCCAGGCCTTCGCCGTGGAGACCCAGAAGCACGTTACCGGACAGGTGAAGCTGAAGCTGTACAAGGGCAACATCATCACCGCCGGCGTCACCTCTCCCGACACCCTGTACTCCGAGAACATCGTCACCTTCCAGGAGAGCGACTACAACCAGGCCGACGCCACCGGCTTCATCAACCTCTGGGGTCTGCCCGACACCATCCTGGCGCTGCGGGATCAGGGCAAGCTGTAAAACTCGAAGGGGGACTGCGTCCCCCCTCGACCTCCCCCCTCACCTCGTCGGAACAAGCTGCGCTCCGTTCGGTTCCGCCTTGGGCGAAACCTCCCGCCGTTCCGCTTGTTCTTCCTCTCCCCGCCAAAGACGCTCCGCGCCTTTGGCGGGGCCCCCGGGCGCGTCACTGGTGGGCGCCGCCCAAGGCGGCTGGGTCGGGGAATTTTCGCCACATTGCAGCGTGAAGAAAATATGCCGGTGGCATATTTTTAGCGGAGACCGCAGCGGCTGTGCCGCGAGGAGACGCACTGAATGCCGCGGCGAAAATGATTGAAATTTCTTCTTTCGCCGCAGGCGAAAGAAACGGGGGAACCCTTTGGTTCCCCACAGCCCCTTCCTTTGGGGGCGGAAGAATGGATGAAAAAAAGACAGACTGCGGGACGGAGAATTTCTTCGCCCCGCGTCTGCGGTGAATGGGGTAACGCCCCAAAATTTGTCAAGGGAGATGACCCCATTGAAACCAAAGGTGTATATTGACGGCAAGGAGGGCACCACGGGCCTGCAAATTTATGACCGGCTGTCCCTCCGGTCCGACATCGACCTGCTGCTGATCGACGAGGCCAAGCGCAAGGACGCAGAGGAGCGGAAAAAGCTCATGAACGCGGCGGACATCGTCTTCCTCTGCCTGCCGGACGCGGCGGCCCGGGAGGCCGTGACCCTGGTGGACAATCCCAACACCCGGATCATCGACGCCTCCACCGCCCACCGCACAGCCCCCGGCTGGGTCTACGGTTTCCCGGAGCTGAAGAAGGGGCAGCGGGAGGCCATTGCTGCGGCCAAGCGGGTGGCCAACCCCGGCTGCCACGCCACGGGCTTTATCAGCGTGGCGGCGCCTCTGGTGGAGCTGGGCCTGCTGCCCAAGGACGCGGACCTCAGCTGCTTCTCCCTCACCGGCTACTCCGGCGGCGGCAAGAAGATGATTGCCCAGTACGAGGGTGGGGATAAGACGGAGCAGATGTGCAGCCCCGGTATCTACGGCATTACCCAGGGCCACAAGCACCTGCCGGAGATGCAGGTCATCTGCGGCCTGGAGAAGGCCCCGGTGTTCAGCCCCATTGTGGATGACTATTATAAGGGCATGGCCACCACCGTCCCCTTCCACATGAGTCAGCTCAGAGGCGTGGCCACACTCCATGACGTGTGGCAGGCCTACGCCGACTATTACGGCACCTGCGACGGCAAGCGTCTGGTGTACGTGGCCGGGGACCCCACGGACCCGGAGGGGGGCGTGGAGGCCTCCAGCAAGCTCTACGGCGCCGCCAAGGCCGGAGACAACGATCTGTGCCTGGTGGTGGCCGGCAGCGATCAGGCCTTTACGGTCACCGCCCTGTTCGACAATCTGGGCAAGGGCGCGTCCGGCGCAGCAGTACAAAACATGAACATTCTGCTGGGCCTGGACGAGACCACGGGCCTGCTGTAACCGTCACCCCGCGCCGGACGCGCCCGAAGGGCGATTTGATGCCGCCGCCCTCGTCCCCGGCGGGGACAACCGGGCGGCATGGCAAAGGCGGCGCAGCTGTCCAGAACATAAATATTTTACTGAGCCTTCCCGAGACCACGGGCCTGCTGTAAAAGCGGATGGCCCGCGCCGGACGCGCCCGAAGGGCGATTTGATGCCGCCGCCCTCGTCCCCGGCGGGGACAACCGGGCGGCATGGCAAAGACGGCCGTTCAGAACATGAATATTTTACTGGGCCTGGACGAGACCACGGGCCTGCTGTAACTGTCATCCCGCGCCGGGTGGAACCATGATAAATCTCTGATCCGAAAAAGGGGGATCTCTATGCCGAATTTTATTGAGGGCGGCGTCTGCGCCGCCAAGGGCTTCCGGGCCGGCGGCATCCACGTGGGCGTCAAGACCCACGCCGAGTGGAAAAAGGACGTGGCCATGATCGTCTCCGACGTGGACTGCGCCTGCGCCGCCGTGTACACGAAAAACGCCGTGAAGGCCGCCCATATCCATGTGGACAAGGCCCATCTGGCCGACGGCAAGGCCCGTGCCGCCGTCATCAACAGCGGCAACGCCAACGCCTGCGCCCCCTACGGGGAGGAGAACGCCGAGCGGGTCTGCGCCGCCGCCGCCAAGGCCGTGGGCTGCCCGGTAAACGATGTGGTCTGCGCCTCCACCGGCGTCATCGGACAGACCCTGAACGTGGCGGTGATGGAGGAGGGGATGCCGGCGCTGTACGCCGCTGTGGAGGCCTCCGCCGCCGGGTCCGACGCCGCGGCCCACGCCATCATGACCACCGACACCGTGAAAAAGGAGGCGGCGGTGGAGACCACCGTGGGCGGCGTCACCGT
>CATZYY010000120.1 GCA_958426425.1 uncultured Oscillospiraceae bacterium | reverse complement strand
GGAAAAGCTGAAATAAGCCGCCCATGGCGCGTCCCACCGGGGTCCCCGCCGGAGCTATCGGCTCCGGTGGGGAGAGGAGACGCAAGGGAGCGGGCGGAGGTTTCGCCGCAGGTGGAACCGAAGCAAAGCGGACTTTGCGGCGACGAGGTCGGCGGGTCCGATCTCCTCAAGCTGGACGACGCCCTGGCGGTTGTAGACGATTTTGTGGCGGAAAAGCTGAAATAAGCCGCCCATGGCGCGTCCCACCGGGGTCCCCGCCGGAGCCCGCGAAGCGGGTCCGGTGGGGAGAGGAGCCGCCCATAAGGCATTCCGCGTTCCCAGGAGGCCATGGGCTTCCGGGGGATTTCCCGGGAAAGCAGCAGCGGAGAGAAAAAGGAGAAAACGCTTTTGCTACAATGCCTTGCAAGTTATTTACCTTTACAGTGATGCGGGGCGGAACGCCCTGATAGAAGGAGTACAGTATGTCAAGCCGTGAGGATTTGAAGCGATTTTGTGCACTGCCCATAGACGGTTCCGCCATCGGCCTGGAGCAGTCGGAAAACGTGCCCTATTTCTGCACCCCGGAGGGGGCAGAGTACGTGGGCTGGATCGGCTGCGACGGCGTCCATTTCGTCCTCCTGCCGGGAGATGAGCGGGTGTACTGCGTGGACCCGGCCATGGGGGAGGAGGGCACCTATGTGCTGCCGGTGGGCCGGGATTTCCGGGAGTTTTTGTCCTTCGTCCTGTACTGCCGGGACGCCAACCCCATCTCCCAACTCTCCTGGATGACGGAGGAGCAGTATCGGAATGTGCTGCAGGAGGATGCCCAGTGTGATGATGGGGAGCTTCTGGAGCGGAAGACAGCGGCCCTGACTGCCATTGCCGATTGTTTTGGCCTGGAGCCTCAGGACCCCTTTGGGCCGGTGAAGGCCATGCAGGCGGCCTTTGACCCGTCGGCGGTGGTATTTTCCGACGAGTACTACGACGTACTGGGCCTGGAAAACCCGAGAAATTCGGAAATATGAACATCTGAACAGGAAAAATACTTTACAGAAAGAGATTGCCTATGCTGCCCAAAGATCCCTTTATTTTGTTGAGTTATGTCAACACAAAACTCCGGGACCAGTACCCCAGTCTGGAGGCCCTGTGCGACGATCTGGACGCCGATCAGGCGGCGCTGTGTCAAACGCTGGCGGGGCTGGACTACCGGTACGATCCGGTGTATAATCAGTTTATCTGAATGCCCCAACGAAGGAGGTTTGTACAATGTCCGATTGCTTATTCTGCAAGATCATCGCCGGGGAAATCCCCAGCAGCAAGGTCTATGAGGACGAGGTCTGCTTCGCCTTCAACGACATCGACCCCCAGGCGCCCACCCACTTCCTGGTGGTGCCCAAGGCACACATCGGCTCTGTGTCCGAGGTGACTGCCGACAACAGCGCCGTGGTGGCCCATATTTTCGAGGTCATCGCCAAGCTCACTAAGGAAAAGGGGATGGACAGCTACCGGGTGGTGTCCAACATCGGCGAGCAGGCGGGTCAAAGCGTGTTCCATTTGCACTTCCATGTACTCAGCGGACGGGACATGACGTGGCCTCCGGGCTGATGGCCTGCGAGCCCACGGCCCCAGCGGGGCCGCGCCGCCTTGCGGCGTTCAAGTGTTTTGCGCAGCAAAACCTTGGCGGAGGCGGAATTCACTTCCGCCGAGCATTTCAAATGAAACGGGGTCCCCGCCGGGCTGTGCCCGGTGGGGCACGCAGGCGGGTCAAAGCGTGTTCCATTTGCACTTCCATGTTCTCTGCGGCGATGACTGACGTGGCCTCCGGGCTGAAAACCGATCAAAGGCGGCGGGGCTCCCGGAGCCCCGCCGCTGTGCGTTCCCTGACGGGATGGCGGCTGTGGGGAAGAGGCTTGTGAATAGGCACACCTTGGCGCTTTACCAGATGCGCTGCGTGTAGGATATGGAATTAGACAAACCGTTCGGCTCACTTTTCGCATAAGAAGGAAACCAAATGGTAACCTCTCTTTGAGGTGATTTGGTTGTATCTGCGAAGGGTTTATGATTTGCGGGAGGATCGGGACTATACGCAGAAGAAAGTTGCGGAGTACCTGGGCATCCATCCCAACGTGTATCGCCGGTACGAGAAGGGAAACCGGAGCTTTCCTCTGGAGCACATCATCAAACTGGCCGATTTCTACCATGTCAGCACTGACTACCTCCTGGGCCGGACCGACGACCCCACGCCGCCCCATCCGGGCAAACCATGAGGAAACTGGCCGCCTTCTCCGGGGCCTTCGCCCTGGGGATCTTCCTTGCCCAATATCTGCCGGGTCCGGCGTGGCAGCCCTTTGCCGCGGCGGGCTGTCTGGCTGCGGCCTTTTTGACCCGGACACTGCCGGGGCCCTGGCGGAAACGGGGACTGCTGGCCCTGTGCGCTCTGTCCCTGGCCTTCAGCTGGAACTGGCTCTATGTCCGGCAGGTCCAGCGGCCTCTGGAGGCCCTGTCCGGCACGGAGCAGGCGGTGACCATGACCCTCTGCGACTACGCCGCCCCCACCGACTACGGCGCCAAGGTGACGGTGAAGCTGGAGGGGTACTCCCTGGGCAAGGCCGTCTACTACGGGGACGAGGCCCTGCTGGACCTATCGCCGGGGCAGACGGTGCGGGACCTGGTGTCCTTCCAGAGCGCCGCCCGCATCCGGGACGACGACATCACCACTTTTACCTCCAAGGGCGTCTTTTTACTGGCGTATCAGAGAGGGGAGCCGGAATACGGAACGGGCACCATGGACGCGCCCCGGTGGTGGCCCGCCCGGGCCGGAGCCGCCCTGCGGCGGCAGATCGGGGAGCTGTGGAGCGGGGACACCGCCGCCTTCCTGACCGCTATCCTCACCGGGGATAAGAGCGGCCTTTCCCAGCAGGCGTCCTCGGACCTGTCCGAGGCGGGCCTCTATCACATTCTGGCTGTGTCCGGCCTCCACTGCGGCTTTCTGCTGGCCATAGGGGAGACCCTGGCGGGCCGCCACCGCCGGCGTCTGCTGGCGGCGCTGGTGCTGCCGGGGCTGGTGTTCTACGCTCTGCTGACCGGGTGCAGCCCCTCGGTGGTCCGGGCCTGCGTCATGCTGAGCCTGCTGGTCGCGGCGCCGCTGTTCCGCCGGGAAGGGGACGGGGTCACGTCGCTGTGCGCCGCCCTTTTTGGCATTTTGCTGGTGAACCCCTTTGCCGCCGCCTCCATCAGCCTGCAGCTGTCCTTTGCCGCCATGGCGGGCATCCTGGCGGTGACTGACCGGCTGTACCGGCTGCTGCTGGGCGGGCGGAAACACGGCAGGGTGTTCCGCTTTGCGGCGGCTAGTTTTTCCGCCTCCCTGGGCGCCCTGGTGTTCACGGTGCCTCTGAGCGCCGGGTACTTCGGCTTTCTGGTGCTGGTGTCGCCCATCAGCAACCTGCTGTGCCTGTGGGCGGCTAGTTTCACTTTCATGCTGGGGCTGGGAACGGCGGTGTTGGGCTTTTTGCTGCCTGGGCTTGCGTCCATTTTGGCACTGGCGCCGGGGGCGCTGGTGTGGTATATTCTCACCGTGGCCCGCTGTTTGGCGGGGCTGCCCTATCACGCGCTGTATCTGGCCAACCCCTATCTGAAATATTGGCTGGGGTATGTGTACATCCTCTTTGGTGCCGCCTGGGCCATGAGGTCCGGGCCAAGACGCCGGTACGCCTCCGCCGCCCTGATGGCGGCAGCCGCCTTGGCGGTCACCGTGAAGCTGGGGGAGGCGTATTACCGGCGGGACGACTTCACCGCCCTGGTGCTGGACGTGGGGCAGGGGCAGAGCGTGGCGCTGTGCTCCGGCGGGGAATTCGCCCTGGTGGACTGCGGCAGCAGCAACAGCTGGTACAGTGCCGGCGGCACCGCCGGGGACTACCTGTCCTCCATGGGCTGCCGGGAGCTGGACTATCTGCTGCTGACCCACTACGACACCGACCACGTCAACGGACTGGAGGAGCTGCTGTCCCGGGTGGAGGTGGAGACCCTCTTGCTGCCGGATACGGAGGCGGGGTCCGACACCCGGACCTGGGTGGAGACGCTGGCGGAAAACCACGCCGTGCCCGTGACCTATGTGACGGACCTGACGGCGCTGCCCCTGGGTCATGCGGAGATGACGGTGTACCCGCCCCTGGGCGACGGGGAGGAGAGCAACGAGCTGGGCCTCTCCCTTCGGACGGACTGCGGGGACTTCGGCCTGCTGATCACCGGGGACATGGATGCCGCCACGGAGGAGCGATTGGTGGAGACTTACGGTGCGGACGGCATCGACGCGCTGGTGGCGGGCCATCACGGGTCCAAAAACGCCACCTCGGCGCTGCTGCTGGAGGCGGCGGAGCCGGAGACGGCGGTGATCAGCGTGGGCAGCAACTCTTACGGACATCCCAGCATTGAGGCCCTGCGGCGGCTGAGCGCCGCGGGGGTGCGTATCTGCCGCACGGACCTGCAGGGCACGGTGCGGCTATCCTGGAATCAAGGAGACGACCATGGCGACTAGGAAAAAGGAGTCCGGGTCCAGCCCGGCCTTTCAGAAACTGAAAAAGGATTTGGCGGAGGGCACCCCCGGCAGCGCTTATATCTTCTACGGGGAGGAGAGCTACCTGCGGGAGTACTACCTGCGGCGGCTGCGGGAGGTACTGATCCCCGCCGGGGCGGAGGAGTTCAACTACCACGCCCTGGAGGGCAAGGACCTGACGGTGCAGCAGCTTTCCGAGATGGCGGAGGCCATGCCCATGATGGCCCAGCGGACCATGATCGCCGTGACGGACATGGACATCTTCAAGCTGAACAAGGACCAGCGGGAGCTGCTGGTGGAGTTTTTCAGCGACGTGCCGCCCTACTGCTGCGTGGTGTTCGTGTACGACACCGTGGCCTACAAGCCGGACCGTACCATGAAGCACCTGTGCAAGGCCATCGCCGACCATGTGGAGGCAGTGGAGTTCCGCCCGGCGGAGAGCGGGGATTTGCTGGTGTGGATTGCCCGGCGGTTCCGGGCGTTGGACAAGGAGATCGACCGGCAGACGGCGGAGTATCTGGTATTTTTGTGCGGCGGGCTCATGACCGGCCTGGTGCCGGAGATCGCCAAGATCGCCGCCTACGCCAAGGGCCCCCGGATCACCCAGGCGGATGTGGACGCCGTGGCCGACCCGGTGCTGTCGGCGGAGGTGTTCAAGCTGTCCGACGCGGTGATCGGCCGGGACTTCGACACCGCCGCCCGGATTTTAGGGGACCTTTTGAAGATGCAGACGGAGCCCATTTTGATTTTGGCCACCCTGGGCAGTCAGCTGCGGCGGCTGTATACCGCCCGCCTTGCCATCGACGGCGGCAAGGACCGGACGTGGCTCATGGAGCTGTGGGGCATGAAGTCCGACTACCAGGCAAAGCTGCTGCTGAGCGCCGCCCGGCGGACCACCACCGCCTGGTGCGCCGACGCGGTGAAGATGTGTCAGGTGCTGGATAAGCGGATGAAAAGCCAGCGGGGCCTGGACGGCGTGGGCGAGCTGAAGCTGCTGCTGGTGCGGCTGGGGGCGGTGAAGACATGAGAAAGGTCCGGGAAGTGATCGTGGTGGAGGGCCGCTACGACAAGAACACGGTCTCCCAGGTGGTGGACGCCACGGTGGTGACCCTGGGGGGCTTTGCCGTGTTCAACGACCGGGAGAAATTGGCCTTTCTCCGGCGCCTTGCCCAGGAGCGGGGCCTCATCGTCCTCACCGACAGCGACGGCGCCGGCTTCGTGCTGCGCAACTATCTCAAGGGCGCCCTGCCGAAGGACCGGGTGAAGCAGGCCTATATCCCCGACATCGCCGGCAAGGAGCGGCGCAAGCGCCGCCCCGGCAAGGCCGGGACGCTGGGGGTGGAGGGTATGCGGCCGGAGGTGCTGCTGGAGGCCCTGCGCCGCTGCGGCGCCACCTTTGAAGACGGGACAGGGGAGGAGACGGCGCCGCCGGAGCCTCCCATCACCAAGGCAGACCTTTTCGCCCTGGGGCTTGCCGGCGGAGAGGGCAGCGCGGAGAAGCGGCAGGCGCTGCTCAGGCGTCTGGACCTGCCGGCCCACCTGACCGCCAACGGCATGCTGGAGGCGCTGAACCTGCTCTACGGCCGCCGGGCCTTTCTGGAGCTGATGGAAAAAGGGGAGCAGGAATTATAAATTTCCCAGACGGCCGACGGATTTCGACAAATTTCCCCTGGACTTCAGTGCTATGCTCTCCCATGAACGGAAACGGTGAAGGCGGGGGAGGAAGGAGCATGCGAAGCGTCTTCATGGGAAGCCGCCGGTTGGGCGGCGAGACGTTGAACTATCACCTTCTGGTGGAGGAGGTGGAGGGCCTGGGAGAAAATTACGGCGTGCTGCTGGAAGGGTTCGGTCAGCGGGCGGCCATTTGCGGCATCACGGTGGTGCAGCACCGGGCATTGTCACTGCTGGAGGGTCTGCGGCGGGGCGGTGTGACCCCGGCGGGCCTCAGGGACGTGGTGGAGGACTGGCTGCTGGTATAGGGGATACTGGCCACAGAAACATGCTTTCCCCAAAAGATTGTTAAGGCTGGATTGTGAGTCCGGCAAGTGTGTGAGTATCTGTTCCGAATTGGCTGCGCAGGGCCTGCCCCTGCCTGGTCTGATGTTCCCATATTCCTGATTTGGAAAGTTGGCATCCGCATCTGCCCAGTCTTTGTGCAGCTATCAAAATTTGGTGGGAGCGGAGTCTGTATCCGCAGGATTTTTCACCATTCAGCCAAGATGGCATGGTCGAATTCTATACCCCGCTCAGTGCGGTTCAAGCCTTCCCTTCGGGGAGGGCTTTTTTTGCGTCAAAGCCAACGGTTCCGCTTTTTTGCGGTGAAGCCCCCTCTTGCAATTTGGGAGGGAAGCCGGTATAATAATGCCTACTGAATCAATCGCGCAGCGGTTGATTTGCGCAGCAATGGCTGCGTAATTTTACAAAAGCAGCTCCTATTAGATGCTTTTATAAAATTCAGACGTTGTTACAATGCGTATTTCCGTTGAAACGCGTCGGCGCTCCGGCGGAAGGAGCAAAGGTTTTGGGCAGCGCTGCCTGAAATCCTTGCACTTGGACAAAGCCACAAGCATTGAAAGCCAAGGTTTGCAATGCAAAGTGGCTTTGTTCAGTACACATGATAATGGAACGGCTACGACCAAATCTGCAACAGGAAGGGATTGACAGCGCATGGCGGAGGAACGCACCATCGCCCCGGAGGAGACTCCGGAGGGCGGCCGCAACTTCATCCATACCTTTATCGAGGAGGACATCGGCCCCGGCGGACAGTACCAGGGCATGACCGTCCACACCCGTTTTCCACCGGAACCCAACGGCTACCTGCACATCGGCCACTGCAAGGCCCTGACCATCGACTTCGGCACCGCCGAGAAGTACGGCGG
>CATZYY010000119.1 GCA_958426425.1 uncultured Oscillospiraceae bacterium | reverse complement strand
TGGAGCGGATGGACTACAACCCCCTGGGCTCCTGCGCCCTGGCGGGCACCACCATGCCCATCGACCGCCATTGCACCAGTGAGCTGCTGGGCTTCATTGCTCCCTGCGAAAACGCCATGGACGGCGTCAGCGACCGGGATTACAGCCTGGAGTTCCTCTCCGATGCTTCCATCTCCATGATGCACCTGTCCCGCTGGGCGGAGGAGTTCGCCTGGTGGAACTCCTCGGAGTTTTCCTATATCGCCATCGACGACAGCTTCTGCACCGGCAGCAGCATCATGCCCCAGAAGAAGAACCCCGATATGGCGGAGCTGATCCGGGGCAAGGTGGGCCGGGTCTACGGCGATTTGATGCAGCTGCTCACCGTCATGAAGGGCACGCCCCTGGCCTACAACAAGGACTTCCAGGAGGACAAGGAGAGCCTGTTTGACGCCATCGACACCTGGAAGGCCACCATTACCATCTTTACCAAGATGCTGGACCAGACGGAATTCCGCATGGACCAGATTGAAAAGCAGCTGGGCAAGGGCTTCCTGAACGCTACGGACATTGCCGAGCACCTGGCAAAGCAGGGCATTCCCTTCCGGGAGGCCCACTCCATCGTGGGCCGCATGGTGAAGGCCTGCGAGGTCAAGGGCTGCGACTTTGAAGATCTGACGGCGGAGGACCTGTCCGCCATCGACAGCCGGGTGACCCCGGAATCTCTGGGGGACATCAGCATCAAGGCCTGCGTGGATGCGCGGCTGTCCTTCGGCGGCACCGCTCCGGCGGAGGTCCGGCGGCAGATCGCCGCGGGCCGGGCCTGGCTGGAGGGAAACAATTAAATGCGCAGACAGCAGTGCCGGAGAGGAGCGCCCTCTCCGGCGCTGCTTTTTCAGCGGTTGGGAAGGCGGCTTGGCTCATCTTCACAACCTGCGGAAGAAAACAGAGAAAGCAGGGGAATATGCATTTTCGGACGTCTTTTTGATTCGACAAAAAAATATAGAAAAAAAGCAAAAGAGTATTTGACAAATAGAAGTTGGAGTTTTACAATATGATACACGTTTGCGGATGGTGTTTTATCTGTGCAGGATTACTGAGCAGAGAATCCCCCGCAACGTTTGCATTTCTCCGGCCCGCTGGGTCGCAGATGACGGCCTTTTGGGGCTGGGGGAAAATTTCGAGTCAGAGAAGGGATGTGTCATGGAACAGAAGAAAAAGCGGTTTTTGCTGCTGTGGCTCTGCGTCAGCGCGGCACTTCTGGTGGGTAGCTTCACAGCACCAGGAGGGGTGCGGACGGAGACCATACAGGTGACCATGCGGGACGCGGTCCTGCATGAGTCCAATCAAATTAGCCTGTTTGGTATTCGCCCGGTCAATCCGGGCTTCATTTCTTCCCTGGTGGTGACAGCGGCGGTATTGATTGCCGCGGCGTTGATCCGGGTGCTGGTGATTCCCAAGTTTCGGGAGGTGCCGGGCCGGTTCCAGATGGTGCTGGAGCAGGCGGTGGGGATTTTTGACGGCCTGGCCAAATCCAACAGCCCCTGGCGCAACAGCTTTCTGGGGGCCTATGTCTTTGCCACCGGAGCGTATATTTTCTTCGGCACCCTGTTTGAACTTTTCGGCGTTCAGGCCATTACCACCAACGGCACTCCCATCACGCTCCCCGCTCCCCTGTCCGACGTAAATGCGGCCATTATGCTGGGCGCGCTGTCCTATGGGGTGATTGTCTCCGGCGCCATTGCCGGCAACGGCCTGCGGGGCATCGGCAGCGCCCTGAAAGAGATCTCTCTGCTGATTTCCATGAGCTTCCGGCTCTTCGGCGCCCTGCTCAGCGGGCTGCTGGTGACAGAGCTGGTCTATTATTACACGCACCTGAGCGTGGTGCTGCCCGTCATCGTGGCGGTGCTGTTCACCCTGCTCCATGCCCTGATTCAGAGCTATGTGCTCACCATGCTGACGGCCTTGTTCTACGGCGAGATGTCAGAGCCAAAAGTAAGGCGTCCCAAAGCTCCGGCGGCCAAGGCAAAGGGAGCTGCTTAAAACGGATCAACAACCACACGGATGATTTGGAGGTTTTTATAATGAAACTGATGAGAATTTGTTCCATTGCCCTGCTGGCCCTGCTTCTGGCGGCCCTGCTGGCCGCCCCCGCTTATGCGGCAGGCGCTGATGAGACGGAGGCTGTGGCCGCGGAGACCGTGGCGGACAGCGGAGAATCTTCCACCGGCATGAAGGCCATTGCCGTGGGTGTGGCCATCGGCCTGGCCGCCGCCGGCGGCGCCCTGGGCATGGGCATGGTAGGCGGCAAGGCCGCCGACGGTATCTCCCGGCAGCCGGAGATGGAAAGCAAAATCCGTACTACGCTGATGCTGGCCCTGGTGTTCATCGAAACGGCCATTATTTACGCCCTGCTGGCGGTCATCCTAGTTATCTTCGTATTGTAAAGGCGGTGCGGTATGAGTATCCCTCTGAACATCGACTGGCAGCAGATTCTGCTGCACCTGTTTAACTTTGCTATTTTGGCCGGGGGCTTGTATCTGCTGCTGTATAAGCCGGTCAAGCAGTTCATGGAGCAGCGCGAGGCGGATTACCGGAAGGCCTATGACGCGGCCCAGGCAGCCCAGGCCCAGGCGGAACAGCTGAAGGCCGATCAGACGGCCCGTCTGGCCCAGGCGGACGCCGATCTGGCCCAGAAACGGGCCCAGGCGGAGCAGGAGCTGGAGGAGCTGCGGGCCCGGCAGATGGCTAGCGCCAAAAAAGAAGCGGAGGCCATTTTGGCCAAGGCCCGGGAAAGCGCCCGCCATGAACGGGAGGAGATGATCTCCAGAGCCACCAAGGAGCTGATGGAGGCGGCAGCCTCCGCCGCGGAGAAGATCGCCCTGGGTGCAGATGGAGACCCCTACGACCAGTTCCTGCGTCTGGCGGAGAGGAGGTCCGCCCATGAGCAGTCCCGGTGAGGAGCGGGCAGTGCTGCGCAGCAGCACTCCGCCTACAGAGGAAAACCGGCAGCGCCTTCTGGACTTTCTGCGGCAGACCTATCACCGGGAGTTCTACCTGGAGTGGAAACAGGACGATACTGTTACCGGAGGCTTTTTGCTGAAGGTAGGCTCCGCCGTCTATGACTGGAGTACCGAGGGCCGCCTGCGGCAGTTCAAGGAGCAGCTGGGAAAGCTCCAGACAAGTCGGGACAATGTGATCCCCCTGATCCGGGAGACCATGGAGACCTGGACGCCGGAGGTGATGCCGGAGGAGATCGGTCATGTCCTCACAGTGGGAGACGATATCGCCACCGTCTCCGGCCTAGAGCACGCCGCCTACGGCGAAATTCTGCTGTTTACCGCCGGGGTCAAGGGCATGGTCCAGGACTTGCGGGAGGGGGAGCTGGGCTGCATCCTCTTTGGCGGCGGCGAGGCCGTCACCGCGGGCAGCAAAGTCCGCCGCAGCGGCCGGATGGCCGGCATCCCGGTGGGGGATGCCTTCCTGGGCCGGGTCATCGACGCCCTGGGCAGCCCCATTGACGGCAAAGGAGAGATCGAAGCCCAAGACTACCGCCCTATGGAGACTGCCGCCCCGGAAATCATTGACCGGCAGCCGGTGGATCAGCCCATGGAGACCGGAATCCTTGCCATCGACTCCATGTTTCCCATCGGCCGGGGTCAGCGGGAGCTGATTATCGGTGACCGCCAGACCGGCAAAACCGCCATCGCTGTGGATACCATTTTGAACCAGAAGGGCAAGGATGTGGTCTGCATTTACGTGGCCATCGGGCAAAAGGCCAGCTCCGTGGCCCAGGTGGTGGAGACCTTGGAAAAGCGCGGGGCTATGGAGTACTGTGTGGTGATCAGCGCCGCCGCCGGTGATTCCGCCACCCTGCAGTACATTGCCCCTTATGCCGGCTGCTCCCTGGGCGAGTTTTTCATGAACGAGGGCAGGGATGTGCTGATGGTCTACGATGACCTGAGCAAGCACGCCATCGCCTACCGGGCCCTGAGCTTGCTGCTGGAGCGGTCTCCGGGCCGGGAGGCCTATCCCGGCGACGTGTTCTATCTCCACTCCCGGCTGCTGGAGCGGTCCGCTCACCTATCCAACGAAAAGGGCGGCGGCAGCATGACCGCCCTGCCCATCGTGGAGACCCAGGCCGGCGACGTTTCCGCGTATATCCCCACCAACATCATCTCCATCACCGACGGACAGATCTTCCTGGAGAGCGAGCTGTTCTTTGCCGGCCAGCGGCCGGCGGTGAATGTGGGATTGTCCGTGTCCCGGGTGGGCGGCGACGCCCAGACCAAGGCTATGAAAAAGGCGGCGGGGTCTTTGCGGCTGGAGCTGGCCCAGTACCGGGAGATGGAGGTGTTCACCCAGTTTTCCAGCGATCTGGATGAGCTGACCCGCAGACAGCTGACCTATGGACAGGGTCTGATGCGTCTGCTGCGCCAGCCGCAGTACCACCCCCTGTGCCAGCATGAGCAGGTGGTGCTGCTGGTGGCGGCACTGCATCATGTATTTCAGGAGGTACCCATCCGCCAGATCGACCGGCTGCGGGAAGAATTGCTGGTTGAGATGGAGCGGACGGCCAGCAGCCTCTGCCGGAAGATCGACGAGACCGGAGAGCTGACGGACATGGACGTGCAGACCATTGTGGATCTGGCGCGGGCCTTTGTCCGCGGCTATCTGGAGGGCGGCGCCGCCGGCGCCGGGAGGTAGCTGCCATGGCCAGCACAGCAGAGATCAAAGGCCGGATTGAGAGCATTCAGGAGACACGGAAGATCACCAACGCCATGTATCTCATCGCCTCCACCAAGCTGCGCAAGGCCCGGGCGGATCTGGACCGGACCCGGCCCTATTTCGACGCGCTGCGCAGCGAGATCAAGCGGATTTTCCGCACGGCCAACGACGTGGACAGTCCCTATTTCTACCCCACGGACCAGGAGCCGGAGCTGCCGGGCACTTACGGGTGCCTGGTCATCACAGCGGACAAGGGCCTGGCGGGGGCCTATAACCTCAACGTGCTGAAAAAGGCCCAGAAGCTCCTGGCGGACCACAGCGACATGAAGCTGTTCGTGGTGGGAGAGTATGGCCGGCGGTTTTTCAAGCAGCATCACATCCCCATTGAGCGCATGTTCCTCTACACCGCCCAGAACCCCACCCTGGACCGGGCCCGGGAGATCAGCTCCATTTTGCTGGAGCAGTATGACGCAGGGCAGCTGAAAAAGATCTTTGTGGTGTACACGGACATGGAGAGCGGCATGGGTATGCGGGCCCGCTCTACCCGGCTGCTGCCCTTCCACCGGACCTATTTCGCCACGCCGGAGAAGGAGAAAAAGGTGGCGGTCCCCTTTGAATTTCAGCCCTCCGTGTCGGCGGTGCTCCATGGGGTGATGCACAGCTACCTGACAGGCTTCATTTACAGCGCCCTGATCGACAGCTTCTGCAGCGAGCAGCAGGCCCGGATGACCGCCATGGACTCCGCCAACCGCAACGCTGAGGAGCTGCTGGCGGAGCTGTCCCTGCAGTATAACCGGGTACGGCAGGCCGCCATCACCCAGGAGATCACCGAGGTCACCGCCGGCGCCAGGGCCCAGCGGAAAAAACGCAGAAAAGAGGTGCAGACACCGTGAGATACGGAAGCATCGTACAAATATCCGGACCTGTGGTGGATGTGCGCTTCCAGGGCAAGCATCCGCCCAAGATCCGGGAGGCCCTCTCCGTCACAGTAGACGGAGAGGAGCGGATCATGGAGGTAGCCCAGCACGTGGGCGACAAGCTGGTTCGCTGCATCATGCTCTCGGGCAGCGAGGGCCTGTGCCGGAGCATGGAGGTCCGGGCACCCGGTACCAGCATCACGGTTCCGGTGGGTCAGGCCACTCTGGGGCGGATGTTCAACGTCCTGGGCAAGCCCATCGACGGCGGGTCCCCTCTGCCGGAGACCGTGGAGCGCCACAGCATTTATCGCAAGCCCCCGGCCTTTGAGGACCAGCGGCCCATCGGGGAGATTCTGGAGACCGGCATCAAGGTTATCGACCTGCTGGAGCCCTACCCCAGAGGGGGAAAAATCGGACTGTTCGGCGGCGCCGGTGTGGGCAAGACTGTTTTGATTCAGGAGCTGATCCACAATGTGGCCATGGAGCACAACGGCTATTCCGTGTTCACCGGCGTGGGCGAGCGCAGCCGGGAGGGCAACGACCTGTGGAACGAAATGCAGGGCAGCGGCGTGTCCGATAAAACCGCCCTGGTCTTCGGGCAGATGAACGAGTCTCCCGGCGTCCGCATGCGGGTGGCGCTGGCGGGCCTCACCATGGCGGAGCACTTCCGGGATGAGGAGCACAAGGATGTGCTGCTGTTCATAGACAACATCTTCCGCTTCGTCCAGGCCGGCAGCGAGGTGTCCACGCTGCTGGGGCGGATGCCCTCAGCCGTAGGCTATCAGCCCACGCTGGCCAATGAAATGGGCGAACTGCAGGAGCGGATCACCTCCACCAAGGCTGGCTCCGTCACCTCCGTCCAGGCGGTGTACGTGCCGGCGGACGATCTGACCGACCCGGCCACTGCCACAACGTTTACCCATCTGGACGCCACCACGGTGCTGAGCCGGAAAGTGGCGGAGCAGGGCATCTACCCGGCGGTGGACCCTCTCCAGTCCTCATCCCGGCTGTTGGAGCCCGACAAGGTGGGGCAGGAGCACTATCAGATTGCCCGCAGTGTCCAGGAAACCCTGGAGAAATACAGCGAGCTCCAGGACATCATCGCCATCCTGGGCATGGATGAGCTCAGCGACGAGGACCGGACCACGGTCCTGCGGGCCCGGAAAATCCAGCGCTTTTTGGCCCAGCCCATGCATGTGGCGGAGAAATTCACCAACAATCCCGGCGTCTATGTGCCGCTGCGGGAGACCCTGCGGGGCTTTGCCGCCATTGTGGACGGGGACATGGACGACTATCCGGAGATGGCCTTTTTCAATGTGGGGACCCTGGAGGATGTGAAGAAAAAGGCCGACAGCATGAAGGAGGCAGAGGCATGACGCCCTTTCGGGTCCAGATTTTGGCGGCGGACCATCCCTTTTATGAAGGGGAGTGCTGCTCGTTGATGCTGCCTACGCCCAACGGCATGTACGGCATTCAGGCCCACCACAGCAATATGATTACCGCCATCACGGCGGGGACCCTCCGCTACCGCATCCGGGAGGACGAGGTGCTGGAGGCCGCCGTGTCCGGCGGCCTCGTGAAGGTGGAAAACGGCGAGGTGCTGATTTTGGTGGACACCGCCGAGCGGCCGGAGGACATCGACGCCAACCGGGCCCGCCGGGACGCCGACGCCGCCAAAGAGGCCATGCTGCAAAAAAAGAGCATTATGGAGTACCAGGCGGCCCAGGCCACGCTGGCCCGGGCGGTCAGCCGCCTGCGGGTCAAGCGCCGCCACAACGAGCTTTAAAACATTAAAAAAATTGAAAAAGCGGGAG
>CATZYY010000118.1 GCA_958426425.1 uncultured Oscillospiraceae bacterium | reverse complement strand
AGATTGGCGATTTTCTCCCGGCCCAAAATGGTTAATTTCTCCCGACCCTAACATCTTTTATGTTGCAACGGCTGCATCTCCACGATATTCCCAAAGAAACACTGATACCATCTTGTTCCATTTTTTCTTGCATAGTGGAGACGGCCTCTCGGAAGGCGCTTTCTTCTAATTCCGTATCAATGACGAGAAATTCATCCCCGCCTATACGATAAGATTTTCCCGGAAACGCACGGGCAATATGGCCTGCCGTACAGCGGATTAGGCTATCTCCAGCGCTATGCCCCATCTGGTCATTGATTCTCTTCAATCCGTTTAAGTCGATAGACGCCACGCCCAATTGTGAAAATGATGCCGCTTCAAAACTTTGCATGGTGTGGTTGAATTTATTTCGGTTAAACAGTCCGGTCAGCGAATCTTGAAAACTCAATCTTTTTAAAATTTCTGTTTGCTCTTTTATTTTTCTTTTGTATTCATCGATACATTGATGCAAATATTCATATGTATGCTGCCCCATTTGCGTGGGAAATCCCACATCCTCCTGCGTCATTTCAGAATACGGATTGGAAATATGGATATGGCAACACCGGGGTGTGCCATCTGCCCACCGAAAGACAGCCGTAATACGCTGATGCACGCGCAAATAAATGCCGGTGGAGGGATCGGTGGCAATGCACGCTCTGCCGGTGCAAATGTATACGTCTGGTGAAATATGGATCACATGATATTCTTCATTCCAGATATTACATTTGGGCACCATACCCACAAACTGCCGAAAAATGCCGGAAATTTTTTCGGTCCCCAGATCATATTCATTTTCACCCGCACCAATCCAACTCAGTTTGTCATCAAAGAGTTCAATAATAGCTTCTACATCATTTTCGCAATAGTGCTTATGGAACAAAAAACTGGTTGATTCCTTAACCGCCTGTATCTTTTCATCTTCATCAGTAGATTTCTTCAATTCAGTAGGCTTCTTCAATGTTTATCCCCCTTTTGAAAAATCCTGCGCGAAGCAGCTTTCAGCAGCACACGGGTTTTGCACACAGTATCATGTCTGCAAAAAAGAGAAATATATTGGAATTATTGTGCTGAATGCAAAGGGCATAGTCAATCGCTCAATAAGCGAAGTCAGCTTTCCAAACATTTTTACCAAAAAATGACTTTCTTTTTTTGTTAACATGGGATGCACAGCTCAAAAATTGAAACATGAAAAAGTGTTTTTCTCCTTAACACCATTTTGATACCTGCTTTTGATAAAAACTGTTAGTCTTTATGGTGCTGCAAAGTTCTGCATGGCCGCAAAGTCTGCTTTGCGGCCACATTTTTTGCGCTTATATGCTTATATACAAGAAATCTTTGCCCGCTTGCGCCTTTGTGTGATGTATTTTCAATCGCAGCTGCTTATCCATAAGGCGGCACGCTGTATCCGTAAGGCGGCAAGGCCATAAGGACTGGATGATTGCAATGAGTGCCCGGGTACAGGCCGGAGCGATTTTCAAAACTGTTCACCGATTCCTCGCCGGAGCAAGCAATCTGCTCCAATATTTTATGCGGGGCAGACCATAATTTTTGTTATGTCGCATTTTTAAGCGAACCTGTCCGGCCGTTACCGTCAGCGTCAAAGCGCAGTGTGTTTATTTGCTGCGCGGGACTTTGCATGGGCTTGGATATATGTCAAAGCCTTGGCACTGCCTGAGTGCGCGCTTGCGGCGGGGCGGCTGTTTCCGCACCCAACCGCGTCTGCCCTTCTCCTGCCTAGTTGCCAGGCAGGGTAAGCAGAAGAATATTTCCGCCTTTTTGGGGAAAATGATGCCGGTGCTCTTGATTTGCTTGGGGAAATGGCGGTAAAATAATGCCAATTATGAACCATAGACCAAATTTGGAAAAGAGGATGAGGTATCATGCGGGTTTCCGAAATTTTGAAGCGGGATGCTCTGTCCCTGTCCTTTGAGGTGTTCCCCCCCAAAGACCACCAGCGCTTTTGAAAGCGTCAAGGCTGCCACGGAGGAGATCGCGGCCTTGAGGCCCGCTTTTGTCAGCGTCACCTACGGCGCCGGCGGCGGAACCAGCCAGTACACCCTGGAGATTGCCCGGAACATCCGGGAGCGGTACGGCGTGCCTACCATTGCCCATCTGACCTGCGTCTCCTCCACCCGGGAGCTGGTGCGGGAACGGATTGAGGCCATGAAGGCGGCGGGCATCGAGAACGTCATGGCCCTGCGGGGCGATTTGACGCCGGAGCTCAGCCAGGGGGACCGCAGCGGCTGGGCCTATCACCACGCCGTGGAGCTGGTGCGGGAGCTGAAGGAGAGCGGCGCGGATTTCTGCATCGGCGGCGCCTGCTATCCGGAGGTCCACCCGGAGAGTGCCAACCAGAAGGAGGACATCCTCCATCTGAAGGAAAAGGTGGACGCCGGGTGCGAGTTTTTGACCACTCAGATGTTCTTCGACAACAACCTGTTCTATAACTTCCTCTACAAAATCCGGGAGGCGGGCATCACTGTGCCGGTGCTGCCGGGCATCATGCCCATCACCAAGGCCACCCAGGTGGAGCGGGCCATCCAGCTGTCCGGGTCCTTCATGCCCCAGCGGTTCAAGAGCCTGGTGGACAAGTTTGGTGACAACCCCGACGCCATGAAGCAGGCGGGCATCGCCTACGCCACGGACCAGATCATCGACCTGTTCGCCAACGGCATCAAGACCGTCCACGTCTATACCATGAATACCCCTGACGTGGCGGCGAAAATACTAAACAATTTATCTGATATATTGGGCTAAAACCGTGGTACATGTGGATTTGATGCCCCTGCCGCCGGTGGGACGGAGGGAGGTCCTGCGCTACGCCGGCTGCCGGGAACCGGGTCCGGCGGAGCGGGAGCTGGTGGAAAAATGCCTGGAGGAACTGGGAGACCGGCTTCAGGGCCGAGTCTGCTGGGACGTGTTTTCGGTGGCTTTTCCGGAGAGCGGCGGGCTGGACTTGGGTTTTGCCCGAACGGATTCCCAGGGGCTGGGCCGGCGGCTCCGGGGCTGCCGGCGGTGCGTGGTGTTCGCGGCCACCGTGGGGCTGGAGATGGACCGGCTCATTGCCCGGTACGGCGGCGCGTCCCCGGCCCGGAGCCTCTTTTTCCAGGCCATTGGCGCCGAGCGGATCGAGGCACTGTGCGACGCCTTCTGCGCCCGGCAGGCGGAGGAATTGGCCCGGCAGGGCCTGGGCGTCACGCAGCGGTTCAGCCCCGGCTACGGGGATTTGCCGCTGTCTCTCCAAAGGGACATCTTCCGGGTGCTGGATTGCCCCCGAAAGATCGGGCTGACGCTGAACGAGAGCCTGCTGATGAGCCCATCAAAGTCCGTCACCGCCATCTTCGGCATTACCGATGGACCAGGAGACAGCCGTGAGGCGGGCTGTGCCGCCTGCGGGAAGCAAGATTGTGCATACAGAAAGTGAGACTGACCCATGGGGATTCTGGAACTGTTGAAACAAGGGACCGTGTATCTGGACGGCGGCATGGGCACGCTGCTCCAGGCCCGGGGCCTGAAGCCGGGGGAGAACCCGGAGGCGTGGAACCTGACCCATCCGGAGGAGATTACCGCCATCCATCGGGCTTATTTTGAGGCCGGCAGCAACCTGGTCTGCGCCAACACCTTTGGTGCCAACCCTCTGCGCTTTGAGCGGGAGCAGCTGGAGCGGATCGTGGCGGCGGCCCTGGACAACGCCCGCTCCGCCCGGGACTCCTCCGCCGGGGACTGGGAGAAATACGTGGCCCTGGACATCGGTCCCTCCGGGCGGCTGCTGAAGCCTTATGGCGACCTGGACTTCGAGGACGCCGTGGCGGCTTTTGCCGAGACTGTGCGCCTGGGCGTCCGGTACGGGGCGGACGCCATTTTGATCGAGACCATGAACGACAGCTACGAGACCAAGGCGGCGCTTTTGGCCGCCAAGGAGAATTCCTCGCTGCCGGTGTTCGTCTCCAACGCCTACGGCGAGGACGGCAAGCTCATGACCGGCGCCTCCCCGGCGGCCATGGTGGCTATGCTGGAGGGTATGGGAGCCGACGCCATCGGCGTCAACTGTTCCCTGGGCCCCAAGGCTTTGGCCCCGGTGGTGGAGGAGTACCTGCGCCGGGCCTCGGTGCCGGTGCTGCTGAAGCCCAACGCGGGACTGCCCCGGGAGGAGAACGGGAGAGCCGTCTACGACGTGCCGCCGGAGGAATTCGCGGAGGATACCGCCGCGCTGGTGGAGCAGGGTGTGCGCCTTGCCGGCGGCTGCTGCGGCACCACCCCCGTCTACATCGCCGCCCTGGTGGAGCGGACCAGGGACCTGACGCCCAAGCCGGTGAAGAAAAAGCATTTTACCTGCGTTTCCTCCTACACCCACGCCGTGGACTTCGGGGCGGACCCCATCCTCATCGGCGAGCGGATCAACCCCACCGGCAAGAAGCGTTTCAAGGAGGCCCTGCGGACCGGGGACATGGACTACATCCTCACCGAGGGCATCCGGCAGCAGGAGGCGGGTGTCCAGGTGCTGGACGTGAACGTGGGCCTGCCGGAGATCGACGAGCCGGCGGTGCTGGAGGAGACGGTTTGCCGCCTCCAGGCGGTGGTGGATCTGCCGCTGCAGATCGACACCTCCGACCCCGTGGCTATGGAGCGGGCTCTGCGCCGGTACAACGGCAAGGCCATGCTGAACTCCGTCAACGGAAAAGAGGAGAGCATGGCGGCGGTGTTCCCCCTGGCCAAAAAGTACGGCGGCGTGGTGGTGGCCCTGACCCTGGACGAGAGCGGCATTCCGGAGACGGCGGAGGGCCGCCTGGCCATTGCGGAGCGGATCCTGACGCGGGCGGCGGAATACGGCCTTCGCCGGGAGGACATCATCTTCGATCCCCTGGCCATGGCCGTCAGCGCCGCGCCGGAGGCTCCCCGGGTGACTCTGGACGCCCTGGCCCTGATCCGGGACCGCCTGGGCTGCCGGACCTCTCTGGGAGTATCCAATGTGTCCTTCGGCCTGCCGGGCCGGGAGGGGGTCAACGCCGCCTTCTTCGCCCTGGCGCTGGACCGGGGACTGTCGGCGGCCATTATGAATCCCTTCTCCGCCGGCATGATGCGGACCTACCACGCCTACCGGGCGCTGCTGGACCTGGACGAGAACTGCGCCGGCTATATCGATTTTGCCGCCCATGACGTACCGGCGGCCCCAGCTGCCGCGCCCGCCGCTTCCCCGGCGGCACCCGGGCAGGCGGAGGAATTCCGCTCCACCCTGCAGCGGGCGGTGGTGAAGGGGCTGAAGGACCAGGCGGCGGCCGCCACCCGGTCCCTGCTGGAGACCGTGGAGCCCCTGGAGATCGTGCGGCAGGAGATTATCCCGGCCCTGGACATCGTGGGCAAGGGGTTTGAGGACAAGACCATCTACCTGCCCCAGCTGCTGATGAGCGCCGAGGCCGCCAAGGGCGCCTTCGAGGAGATCAAGGCCGTCATGTCCGCCCGGAAGGGGGAGACGGCGGCCAAGTGCCCCTTCGTGATCGCCACCGTCCAGGGGGACATCCACGACATCGGCAAGAATATTGTAAAGCTATTGCTGGAGAACTACGGCTTCGCCGTTGCGGACCTGGGCCGGGACGTGGCGCCGGAGGCGGTGGTGGAGGCGGTGCAGCGGCTCCACGCGCCCCTTGCGGGGCTCAGCGCCCTGATGACCACTACGGTCCCCGCCATGGAGGAGACCATCCGGCAGCTGCGCCTGGGAGCCCCCTGGTGCAAGGTGGTGGTGGGCGGCGCCGTGCTGACCCAGGAGTACGCCGACCGGATCGGCGCCGACAAATACGCCAAGGACGCCATGGAGACGGTGCGCTACGCCGAGGAGATCGCCGCCTCCCTGGAAGCATGAAAAAACAAGTGCGGCCGCCGGTATTTCCGGCGGCCACAGTTATAGCAAAAGTCTGCTGGTTCGACTGAAGTCCTGGGCAAGCAGAACAGAGGGCTTTATAAAAAAGGGTACTCCATAAGATGCGTAAAAGGAAAAGCTGCCGGGGACCATCATTTTGGCGGTTCCCGGCAGTTTTTTTGCTTTTTAGAAGGTCAATGTTTCGCTGGGGCTGAAAGTCGCGTTTTACAGTAGCCCTTTTGAAAATTTTTCAAATGCGGGCCTTTTGCGCTGTGCCCCCCCGCAATGGCGCGGCCCGCCGCCTGGGCTCCGTGGGTGGCGGCGGTCCGGCCCTGCGCGCCCGGCAAAAGAGCCGGGCTTGCTCTCGTCGGCCCGCAGTTGGTTTTGGGGGGCGTGGTTGCGGGCCTCCTCGGGAGTTGCGCCCGCTGCGGCGGGCGCTGGGGAACGGGCAGCGGTGGCCCGCTGCAATTTTAGCCCTTGACGATGGCGGCGGTGTCCATGGCGATCATGAGCTCCTCGTTGGTGGGGATCAGCAGGACCTTCACCTTGGAGTCGGCGGCGGAGATCACGGTCTCCTTGCCCCGGACGTTGTTGGCCTCGGCGTCCATCTTCACGCCCATAAACTCCAGACCGGAGGCAATGGCCAGCCGCTGAGAGGCGGAGTTCTCGCCTACGCCGGCGGTGAAGATGATGGCGTCCACGCCGCCCATGGCGGCGGCGTACGCACCGATGAGCTTCTTGACGCCGTAGTTGAACATGTCAACCGCCAGACCGGCCCGCTCGTTGCCCTCCTTGTGGGCATTCTCCAGATCCCGGAAGTCGGAGGAGACGCCGGAGACGCCCTGGACGCCGGACTTCTTGTTGAGGATGTTCAGCATGTCGTCGATGCTCAGCTGATACTTGTTCATGATATACTGCAGGATGCCCGCGTCCAGATCGCCGGAGCGGGTGCCCATGGGCAGACCGGCCAGGGGAGTGAAGCCCATGGAGGTGTCCACGCTCTTGCCGCCGTCGATGGCGGTGACGGAGGAGCCGTTGCCCAGGTGGCAGGAGATCAGCTTCAGCTCCTCGGGCTTCTTGCCCAGCATGGCGGCGGCGCGGCCAGCCACGTACTTGTGGGAAGTACCGTGGAAGCCGTAGCGGCGGACCTTGTCGTTTTCATAGTACTCGTAGGGCAGAGCGTACATATAGGCCTTGGCGGGCATGGTCTGGTGGAAGGCGGTGTCGAACACGGCTACCTGGGGCACGTCCTTGCCCATGACGGCGGTGCAGGCGTTAATGCCGGTGATATTGGCGGGGTTGTGGAGAGGGGCCAGGGGGATGCAGTCCTCCAGGGCCTTCATAACCTCGTCGGTAATGAGGACGGACTTGTTGAAAGCCTCGCCGCCGTGAACCACCCGATGGCCTACCGCGTCGATCTCCGCCATGGAGCCGATCACGCCGTTGTCCTTGTCCACCAGGGCGTCCAGCACAGCCTGGATGGCCTCGGAGTGGGTGGGCATGGCCACGTCGATGGCGTCCAGCACCTGCTTGCCCTCCACCTGGGGCTTGTAGGTGAACTTGCCGTCG
>CATZYY010000117.1 GCA_958426425.1 uncultured Oscillospiraceae bacterium | reverse complement strand
GTTGCAGTACTCGCAGGATTCCAGGATGATGGTGTCCCCCTGGCCCACCCGGTAGCCGGCGTGGAGCAGGGGCAGCGTGCCGCCGATCATCACCGTGGGGTCCGCCTCCGCCGCCATGAAGATGTGGGTGCACATGGAGGTGGTGGTGGTCTTGCCGTGGGTGCCCGCCACGCACAATGCGTTGGGATAGCGCCGCATGATGGCGCCCCAGGCCTGGGCCCGCTCGTAGACGGGGATTTTCCGGGCAATGGCGCCGGCGATCTCCGGGTTGCCGTCGTGGACGGCGGCGGTGCGTACAACGAAGTCACAGTCGCCCAGATTCTCGGCGCTGTGGCCGATGGAGACGGGGATGCCCAGGGACCGCAGGTGCCGCACCGTGTCGCTCTCGGTCATGTCGGAGCCCTGGACCTTCAGGCCCATACCCTGCAGCACCTCCGCCAGAGGGCACATGCTGACGCCGCCGATGCCCACTAGGTGGGCCCGTTTGCCGGGAACGATGTAGTCCCGAATGGGGTGGGGATTGTTCATCATGGAAAAAACTCCTTATGGTCTGCTCCGCATGAGCGCGTTGCAAACGTAAAAAAATCATTGTATAATCGAAAAAAGCAGCTGCCGGGGGAGAAAGAACAGTTTCCCCGGTCAAACACATTATTATAATACGCGATTTTTGGAAATGCAACCCATAAAAAAGGCGGTGAGGGCATGGTAAAGATTCCGAATTACGCGGCGCAGGTGCTGTCCGCGCTGGAGGCGGCGGGCTTCGCGGCCTGGTGCGTGGGCGGCTGCGTCCGGGACAGCCTTCTGGGCCGGACACCCCAGGACTGGGATGTGACCACCGCCGCCCGGCCGGAACAGGTGCTGTCCGTTTTCGGGGACCGGGCCGTGCCCACAGGACTGCCCCACGGCTCCGTCACGGTGAAGACCGCCGGCGGAGCGGTGGAGGTGACTACCTTCCGCCGGGACGGGGTTTACCGGGACCACCGGCGGCCCCAGTCCGTGGTTTTCACCGACTCTCTGGAGGAGGACCTGCGCCGCCGGGATTTCACCGTCAACGCCATGGCGCTCAATCTCTGTGGCGAGCTGGCGGACCCCCTGGGCGGGCAGAGGGATCTGGAGCGGAAGCTGCTGCGGTGCGTGGGGGAGCCGGACCGGCGGTTCCGGGAGGACGCATTGCGGATTCTCCGGGGCGTACGGTTTGCCGCGGCCCTGGGCTTTGCGCTGGAGCCGGAGACGGACCGGAGCCTTCGGGCCAACCGTGCCCTTTTGGCGGAGATCGCTCCAGAGCGGATTTGGGCGGAGCTGAAGGGACTGCTGACCGCCCCTGCGGCGGCGGAGGCCCTGCGGGCCTACCCGGAGATCATCGGCGTTTTCTGGCCGGAGGTGCTGGAGATGGTGGGGTTTCCCCAGCGGAACCGCCACCACTGCTACGATGTGTGGGAGCATACGCTCCACGCCCTGGAGGCGGTGCCGCCGGAGCTGGAGCTGCGGCTGACCATGCTGCTTCACGACATTGGAAAGCCCGGCTGCTGTACCATCGATGAAACCGGCTGCGGTCATTTCAAGGGCCATCCTGCCCGCAGCGCCGCCATGGCGGAGGAGATGCTGCGCCGTCTCCGGGCGGACAACGCCACCCGGGAGACGGTGGTCCGGCTGGTGGCGTGGCATGACCGGAACATCCCCCGGACCCGGCCCGGCGTGGCAGAGTCCCTGCGGCAGCTGGGGGAGAGGGACCTGCGGCGGTTACTGCGCATCAAGCGGGCGGATAATCTGGCCCAGGACCCGGCCTACCGTGCCATGCAGGCTGAGATCGAAAAGGCCGAGAAAATTTTGGACCAGCTGCTGACCGAAGGGGCCTGCGTCTCTCTGGACCAGCTGGCGGTTCGGGGCGGGGACCTGGTGGACCTGGGGTTCTCCGGCCCGGCGGTGGGGGAGACACTGGAGGTCCTGTTGGAGGCCGTGATTCAGGAGCAAGTGCCCAACGACCGCACTGCCCTGCTGGAGTATGCCCGCCGTATGCTTGAAAAAACCCGCCCGTCACCCTGAAATACGTTTAAAGCAGTTGACATAAAATCACCGCCCGACTCCATGAACAGGGGACGGGCGGTGATTTTTTGAAGATAAAAGCAAACTCTTTGGAAAAGTCCTGCGGACAGGAAGGGAATTGTCCTGACAAACCATTGCCCCAAAACGGCAATACTTTTTCCCGCATAAATCGACCAAAATCGCGCACACTTTCAAATGGGGTGAGTGCCTTGAAAGGAAAAAAGGAGAACCGCCCCGGTGGTCTGCCGTGTCTGCGGCTGGAGCCGGAGAAGCGGCTTTGTCCCATTTTCGACGACGCAACCATTGCCACGTTCCCTGTGGCGCCGCCGGAGGAAATGGGCTTCCGGGTGCTGGATGATTTTTGCGAGGAGCATATCCAGTGACACCGGACGGAGCGGGTCCCGCGTCAGCGGGACCCGCGTTATTTATGGCATGATCTCATTGGATAGCGTGGTTTATGGCGCAATGCTGATTCTCTTATGGAGAAAGGTGTGAAAGACGGAAGAGGCTTTTGCTTGGGAGCACACCGGCTGCTCTCCCTGGAAGGAAAAAGGCCCTGCCGGTTGGAATTGCCCTGTGGGTCGAAATGTGGTATACTATGCAGAAGAACGCACACAAGGATGTGATGCTGTGAGACGCTGCTTTATCTTTGCCGCCGGAACCTTTTACGGCCTTCGGGAACGGCCGCTTCCCGGAGATCTGGTCATCGCCGCTGATGCCGGCTATCGCTCCTGCCGGGAAGCTGGAGTTACCCCGGACCTGCTGCTGGGAGATTTTGACTCCATGGAACAGCCAGCGGATTTTGCCAACGTCCTCCGCTCTCCGGTGGAAAAGGACGATACCGATACCATGCTTGCCATAAAAACCGCATTGGAGAATGGCTGTAAAGAATTTTTCCTTTACGGTGGGACTGGGGGCGTTCGACTGGATCACACCTTGGCCAACCTCCAATCTCTGCTGTATCTCCGCCGCCGGGGCGCCCGGGGCTGGATGTACGGCCGGGATTTTCTCTGGACCGTTATTGAGAACGAGTCCCTGACGGTGGAGCGAACTGTGGAGTGGGGACTGCTGTCGGTTTTCTGCCTGGGGGCCGACGCCTCCGGCGTGGACGAGGAGGGAGTCCAGTACCCCCTGAAGGACGCCCTTTTGACGGCGGATTTCCCCCTTGGCGTCAGCAATCACATTCTGGAGCCTGCTGCCCGAATTACCGTGCGGCAGGGAGCTTTGGCGGTAGGGTGGCAGCTCCTTCCTGAGTAAACGTTGTCTTTTCGATAGAATAGCGTAACGGCCAAAGTTTTGTTGCATCGCTCCCGGTTTTATTGTATAATAAGGCCATGAGGAAAGGTCAACCTTTCCGGCCATTTGAACCGTGGGACCGAGGGCGGGCACGGGCAGTTTAGGAGGTATTTTGCCATGGCGACATTTACCGTAAACGGCCGAACCGTGTCGGTCGAAAAAAATCAGAAGTTGATTCGCTATCTGCGGGACGAGCTGCATCTGACCAGCGTGAAGGACGGCTGCAGTGAGGGTGCCTGCGGCACCTGCACCGTGCTGATCGACGGCAAGCCCACCCGGGCCTGCATTCCCCAGACGGACAAGCTGGAGGGGAAGTCCATCATCACGGTGGAGGGGCTCAGCGATTTTGAGAAGGAGGCCTGGGTCTACGCCTTCGGCGAGGCCGGGGCCGTTCAGTGCGGTTTCTGCATTCCGGGCATGGTTATGGCCGGCAAGGGGTTGCTGGACGTGAATCCGGACCCCACGGAGGAGGAGATCGCCTATGCCCTGCGGACCAACATCTGCCGCTGCACCGGCTACGTGAAGATCATCGCCGGTGTGAAGCTGGCAGCCAAGATCCTGCGGGAGGGGAAGATTCCCCAGCAGGATCAAGAGAACTGGCATTACGGGCAGTCTGTCCACCGGCTGGATGTGCGGGAGAAGGTCCTGGGCTACGGCGAGTATCCGGATGATATCTACCTGGACGGCATGATCTATGCATCTGCGGTCCGCAGTCAGTATCCCCGCGCCCGGGTTCTTGCCATCCATGCTGAGGAGGCCCGGGCGCTGCCCGGCGTAGTGTGCGTGCTGACCGCCGAGGACATTCCCGGCGAGAACAAAGTAGGCCATATCAAGAAGGACTGGGACACCATGATTGCAGTGGGCGACATCACCCACTATCTGGGCGACGCTATCTGCATTGTGGCCGCCGAAAGTCAGGAGATTTTGGCCCAGGCCAAGGCCCTGGTGAAGGTGGACTATGAGGAGCTGCCTATGGTGCGCAGCCCGCGGGAGGCCATGCTGACCGACGCGCCGCTGGTGCATCGGGATGGAAATCTTATGGCCCACCGGCACATCCAGCGGGGCAATCCCGCGGAGGCCATCGCCAAATCCAAGTATATGCTGACCCAGCGGTTCTCCACCCCCTGGACGGAGCATGCCTTCCTGGAGCCGGAGTGCGCCGTGGCCTATCCTGACGGGGACGGGGTCATGGTCCTCTCCACGGACCAGGGCGCCTACGATACCCAGCATGAGATTATGGGTATGCTGGGCCTGCCCGCGGAAAAGGTGAAGGTGCGCAACTGCCTGGTGGGCGGCGGCTTTGGCGGCAAGGAGGATGTGACGGTCCAGCACCACGCCGCCCTGGTGGCCTATCTGACCAAGCGGCCGGTGAAAGTGAAGCTGACCCGGGCGGAGAGCATTTTGATTCACCCCAAGCGCCATCCCATGGAGATGGAATTCTCCATTGGCTGTGACGAAAACGGCATTATCCAGGGCGTGGTGGCGGAGGTCATCGCCGATACCGGCGCCTACGCCTCTCTGGGCGGTCCCGTGCTGGAGCGGGCCTGCACCCACGCCGCCGGCCCCTACAACTACCAGAATTTTGAGATCGACGGCTGGGCCTTCTACACCAACAATCCACCCGCCGGCGCCTTCCGGGGCTTCGGCGTGACTCAGACGTGCTTCTGCATAGAGAGCCTTTTGAACCAGATGGCGGACAAGGTGGGCATCAGCCCCTGGGAGATCCGCTACCGCAATGCCATCCGCCCCGGTCAGGAGCTGCCCAACGGACAGATCGTGGGGCCGGAGACCGGCCTGGTGGAGACACTGGAGGCCATCAAGCCCTATTATGACAAGGGCAAGTACGTAGGTCTTGCCTGCGCCATGAAGAACTCCGGCGTGGGCGTGGGCCTGCCGGACACCGGCCGCTGCCGCCTGGTGGTAAAGGACGGCAAGATCCACATTGAGGCCGGCGCCTCCTGCATCGGGCAGGGTCTGGGCACCGTGCTGGTGCAGATGTGCTGCGAGATGCTGGACCTGCCCCGCAGCGCCGTGGTCTACGAGCGGTCCAACACCTTTGAGGCCCCTGATTCCGGCACCACTTCCGGCTCCCGGCAGACCACCATCACCGGCGAGGCCTGCTGCCGGGCCTGCGCGAAGCTGAAGGAGGCTTTGGCGGGCAAGACCCTCTCGGACCTGAACGGTACCGAGTATTACGGCGAGTACGCCACCAAGACCGACAAGCTGGGCGCCGACGTGCCCCATCCTGTCAGCCACATTGCCTACGGCTACGCCACTCAGATGTGCGAGCTGGGCGAGGACGGTAAGATTCTTCGGATCGTGGCAGCTCACGATGTGGGCAAGGCGGTGAACCCCCGCAGCGTGGAGGGGCAGATTGAGGGCGGCGTGGTCATGAGCATGGGCTTCGCCCTGACGGAGCAGTACCCCCTGGTGGACTGCAAGCCCACCGCCAAGTTCGGCACGCTGGGCCTGTTCAAGGCCAACCAGATCCCCGAGGTGAAGGCCATTGTGGTGGAGAAGCCCGGCCTGGATGTGGCCATGGGTGCAATCGGCATCGGTGAGATTACCTCTATCCCCACGGCCCCTGCCATCGCCGACGCCTATTACCGCTTCGACGGCATTCGCCGCACGTCACTGCCTCTGGAGGGGACCCCTTACAGCCGCAAATAATGGAAAGACGAGGCCGGGATCGGTCAGATCCCGGCCTCGTTGAACCTTATTTCCGCTCCAGCGCCTCCAAAGCCTGGGCTGTATCTACATCATATAACTCCGCCTCTGGTACCTCCAGCAGTGTCAGCAGCTCCTCGTGGCGGCGAATGACGCTGCTGCCGCCCCGGTCTCCGGTCAGCGCCATCAGCTCTGGGAACAACGACGCGGGGAAGATGCAGGGATTGCCCCGGACACCGCCGTGACCCAGGGCAGCGATGCCCTCCGGCCGCAGGCGCCACTGCTCCGTCAGGCGCAGGACGCTTTCCCGCTGCAGAAGGGGTTGATCCGATACCTGGAACAGCACACCGTCGCAGTCCCGCAGGGCGGTAAGCCCCAGATGGATGGTGCGGCTGAGCCCCTCTTGAGGCTGATCGTTCAAAATCGATGCAAAGTGAAATTCCTTTACAATTCGCATGATTTCTGGATACTGGGTAACTACCACTACCTGATGGAAGGCCTCCGGAGGCACTGCCTCCAAACTCCGCAGAATCAGTTGGCGGCCCCGCAGCTGGGCGGTCAATTTGTTGGCCCCGAAGCGCGTGGCGCTGCCGGCGGCCATGACCACGCAGCCCAGTTTCAGTCTCTGCTCCATTGTATACCTCACCTCGCTGGTGTTAGTATATCCGCTTTCGCCCCGCCCAGTCAACGGCCGGAGCGAAACTTCCCATTGAAAAAGGAGGAGACCCTATGAGCAAAAGTGTCGGCAAAAGCGTCGTCCGGGTGGACGCCTATGAAAAGGCCACCGGCCGCGCCAGGTACATGGACGACCTCTGCGGCCGGGAGGCTTTGGTGGCGAAGATCTGTCACTCCACCATCGCCCACGGCTATGTGAAGTCCATCGACACCTCCGCAGCGGAGGCGATTCCGGGCGTGGTCAAAATTTTCACCTGCTTCGATGTGCCGGACATTCCCTTTCCCACGGCGGGACACCCCTGGTCCACGGACCCTGCCCATCAGGACGTAGCCGACCGGCTGCTGCTGAACCGCCATGTCCGCTATTACGGCGACGAGGTGGCGGCGGTGGTCGCCGAGGACGAGGTGGCCGCCGTTCAGGCGGTCCGGGCGCTGAAGGTGGAGTACGAGGAGCTGCCCTTCGTGCTGGATGCGCAGAAGGCCATGGAGGACGGCGCCCCTCAGCTCCACGAGAAGTACAAGAACAACATTTTGGCTCACACGGACATCCGCCGTGGCGATTATGAGGCCGCACGGCAGGAGCCGGGCCTGATTCGTGTGGAGGGCTGGTACGATACGCCCACGGTCCAGCACTGCCACATTGAAAACCACGGCTGCTTTGCCTATATGGAGGCGGGCCGGGTGGTGGTGGTTTCCTCCACCCAGATTCCCCATATTGTCCGCCGGGTGGTGGGGCAGGCCCTGGGGCTGCCCTGGGGCAAGGTCCGCATCATCAAGCCCT
>CATZYY010000116.1 GCA_958426425.1 uncultured Oscillospiraceae bacterium | reverse complement strand
GCCTCCCGCTCCACAAAGGTGATGGCCCCGGTGGGACAGGTGGGCAGGCAGTCGCCCAGGCCGTCGCAGTAGTCGTCCCGCAGCAGCTTTGCCTTGCCGTCCACCATGCCGATGGCGCCCTCGTGGCAGGCTGCGGCGCAGGCGCCGCAGCCGTTGCACTTTTCCTGATCGATCTCAATGATCCTGCGTACCATAGTATTGTAACTCCTTTTTTTCATTTCAAACGGGTTTCCCCTTGTCTTTCTGGTCACAGTATCCTACAATAGAGAAAAAACGTCTGTTGGATTTCCAACGAAACGGAGGCTTTTATGAAGTGCACACCGGCCATGGCGGCCTCACCCCTGTTCCGGGGCATCGGGCCGGAGGAGCTGGAAGAGCTGCTGACCTGCATGGGGGCCGCCTGCCGCCGCTACCGGCGGGGGGAGCTGATCCTGTGCCGGGGGGACCGGGCGCAGCGGCTGGGGCTGGTGCTCTCCGGCGCGGTCCACATCGTCCGGGAGGACTTCTGGGGCAACCGGACCATCGTGGGCCTGGCGGAGAGCGGGGAGGTCTTCGCCGAGTCCTACGCCTGCCTGGGCTCGGAGCCCCTGGAGGTCTCCGCCCTGGCGGCGGCGGACACGGAGGTGCTGTTCCTGGACGCGGGCCGGGCGGTGTCCGGCTGCGGAAAGGGATGCGGCGCCCACGCCCGGCTGTCCCGGAATCTGCTGGCCCTGCTGGCTGGGCGGAATTTGGCCCTGACCCGGAAGATGGGCCACATGGCCCGCCGCACCACCCGGGACAAGGTCCTCAGCTTCCTCTCGGCCCAGGCCCTTCAGGCCGGCGGCGCGTCCTTTGATATCCCCCTGGATCGGCAGCAGCTGGCGGACTATCTGGCGGTGGACCGCAGCGCTCTGTCGGCGGTGCTGGGCTGCCTCCGGGACGAGGGCATTCTGGATTTTCACAAAAACCACTTCCGCCTGCTCCGGCCCGAGCAGCTGCCGGAGTGAGGGGAGGGGACGTCATGCGCATCCGCGTGCCGGATTACTATGAAAAATTCCGCTGTCTGGCGGGGGACTGCCCCCACACCTGCTGCGAGAAGTGGGAGGTGGTCATCGACCAGGAGACGGCAATGAGCTATTTTGAGCTGCCAGGCCAACTGGGGGACAGACTGCGCGCCGTTATGCAGGCGGACGCGGAGGGGGAGTTCTGCTTTCCCCTGTCCGGCGGCCGGTGCCCCTTTCTGGACGGGGAGAACCTCTGTGAGATCCACCGGCAGCTGGGGCCGGAGGCCACCTCTGTCACCTGCCGCAGCCACCCCCGCTTTACTGAGGACTACGGCTCCTTCCGGGAGGTGAGCCTCTGTGCTTCCTGCCCTGCGGCCCTGGATCTGCTGTTGGGCAGCGAGGCGCCCCTGACCTTCCACGAGACGGAGACGGCAGAGCCGGAGGAGGCGGGAGACCCGTGGCTTACAGGTCTGGTGCCCCTGCGGGACCGGATGCTCCGGGAGCTGGCGGACCGAACGCTGCCTCTGAACCGGCGTCTGGAGCGGTTTTTGCTGCTGGCCCTGGAGGGGCAGACCCTGCTGGAGGAGGACCGGGCGGAGGAGCTGGGGGCCCTGGCGGCACAGTGGCAGGAGCCGCAGGTGGAGCTCCCGGACGGCCCCGGCATCTTTCCCTGGGCCCTGGGGGTCCTTGGGGAACTGGAGGTCCTGGACGACGACTGGCGGGACCTGCTGCACCGAGCGGAGACGGATGCTCCCGTGCCGGAGGCCCTTTTGGAGCGGGTGGGGACGTATTTCGCCTTCCGCTGGCTGCTCAAGGCGGTCAACGACGGCAATCTGCTGGGCCGTGCCCAGTTCTGCGTTCTGATGGTGCTGGCGGCCCAACGTCTGGCAGGGGTCTGCGGCCTTTCCGAGGCGGTGCGGCGGCTCTCCGGCGAAATCGAGCACAGCGAGGACAATCTGGAGGCTCTGCGCCTGGCTTTTTGCCGGGATGGGGACCTGTCCCTGGCGGCCTTTTTGCGGCAGCTGCGGCGGTCATGACAGGCGCGACCAAACATTTGTGCACCTTGCTGTCGGCAATCGATTGGCATTTATGAAAAACGTAAAATTGCACAAATCCCATTGACAAAATAAAAAGGTTATTGTATATTATAGACACAGGAAAGGAGTGAGTCCAATGGGCTAGTTAGCTCAGAGGTCCCAAGAATATCCTGAATCCCAGCGCCGTTCGGAACGAGGAATTCCTCAAACCCAGCAAAACAACAGCGAACTCCGGAAGACCCAAAGACGAAACACACCTCACTCTGATGAGCAACACGAGAACAAGCGTTTTGGTAAGAACCAGAGCAGACGTCTGCGTGTACCTGATGTTTTATGGATTGGCAAACCTGAGTTTCCCATTACCCCAGCATTGTTCCCCAGCATCCGAACGGTAACCGAAGAAAGCAAGAGGTAACAAGTATTGGAAAATCCGATCCAGGAGTAGACCCCCCGTTCGTCGTTGGAGCGAGCGGGGGGTTGTGCTGTATATGGAGACAGGTAAACGCCTTTGGCGGATTCCTGCTTGGCAGGAATTTGCCGGAGGCGTATTGTTATAGAAAACATATAGGGGGTGGCTTTATGAACTCCATGGACACGGAGACCCGACAGCGCAAGGCGCGCTTTTTCCGGCTGCGGGTGGCCTTGTCGCCGATGCTGGTGATCGCAGGCGCGGTGATTCTTTACTGCGGCTATCAGGGGGTGGTCCGCCTGTCTGTTTCAGGCATGATCGCCGGGGCGGCGGTGATCCTGGCAGGGCTGTGCCTGCGGCTGACGCTGGCGTTCTGCCCCTTCTGCGGCGCCCGGATAAATCTGCGCAGCGGGCTGCTGCTGTGGAACTATACCTGCCCCCACTGTCATACCTCCGTGGCCAACGGCGGCGGGGAACTGCGGACCGGCCCCCGCACCGCGGCCTCTCCCGCTGCCTTCCGGCGGAAGGTGCGGCTGGTCCTGCTGGGCGCGGCTGTGGGGCTCCTGGCCCTGGCGGCGGCCATTCCCCTGGGCGTTTCCCCCGTATTGCTGGTGATCGGAGTGGTGCTGCTGGTGCCGTCGCTGATCGCGCTTTGGACCCTGCGCTGTCCCGCCTGCGGCGCCTGGATCGCCAAGCAAGCCAATGTCTTCGCCCTTCTCCGCTTCTCCTGTGTCCACTGCGGCTTTTCCGCCGACGGAGCGGAGCCGGAGGAAGACCGTTGAGCGGACTGCATCTCAACTGACAGCGCCCGCCCGGTATTCCGGGCGGGCGCTTTTCATGAAAACACGGCGGCCCGGACCAATGGTCCAGGCCGCCGCGGCACTATACAAAACGCGGGAGGCGTTTCTTACTTGTGGTCCACAGAGGACATGTAGCGGATCAGGTCCACCATCTTGTTGGAGTAGCCGCACTCGTTGTCATACCAGGAGACAACCTTCACGAAGGTGTCGGTCAGAGCGATGCCGGCCTTCTTGTCGAAGATGGAGGTGCGGGGATCGCCCAGGAAGTCGGAGGAGACAACGTCCTCGTCGGTGTAGCCCAGAACGCCCTTCAGCTCGCCCTCGGAGGCAGCCTTCATGGCCTCGCAGATCTGCTCATAGGTGGCGGGCTTAGCCAGCTTGGCGGTCAGGTCCACAACGGACACGTCCAGGGTGGGAACACGCATGCTCATGCCGGTCAGCTTGCCGTTGAGCTCGGGGATGACCTTGCCCACGGCCTTGGCAGCGCCGGTGGAGGAGGGGATGATGTTGCCGGTAGCAGCACGGCCGCCGCGCCAATCCTTCAGGGAAGCGCCGTCCAGCAGCTTCTGAGTGGGAGTGACGGAGTGCACGGTGGTCATCAGGCCTTCCACGATGCCGAAGTTCTCATGCAGAACCTTGGCGATGGGGGCCAGGCAGTTGGTGGTGCAGGAGGCGTTGGAGACGAAGGTCATGTCGGAGGTGTACTTGGTGTTGTTGACGCCCATGACGAACATCGGGGTGTCGTCCTTGGAGGGAGCGCCCATGATGACGTGCTTGGCGCCGGCGTCGATGTGGCCCTGGCACAGATCCTTGCTCAGGTGCTTGCCGGTGCACTCGCAGATATACTCGGCGCCCACGCTGGCCCAGGGAATGTCCTTGACCTCCATGGCGGTGAACACGGGATACTTCTTGCCGTTGACAACCAGGGCGCCATCCTCAGAGGTGACCTCGCCGGGGAACTTGCCGTGGACGCTGTCGTACTTGAGCATGTAAGCCATGTACTCGGGGTTCATGAAGGGATCGTTCAGACCGACGACCTCCACATCGTCCCGATTCAGAGCCGCGCGGAAGACCAGGCGGCCGATGCGGCCGAAGCCATTGATGCCGATTTTGGTGATCATAATGAAAGACTCCTTTCAAAATACGGTACGCCTCCCGGGCGCCCATTTGAAACGATTGCGCAAACGTTTCATGTAATCGTTTATATTTGTATACTAGCATACCCGCCGCTGTTTGACAATCGTCATTTCAGATAACATTTATTCGGTTACGTTGTGAATATTTTATAAGAAAACAACGGAAAACGGGAAAAAACTGCGAACTCCATCAGAAAAGCCCTTGACGCCGGCGAAAAGGTGTCCTATACTGAAATAGCTAATTGTTTACGCAAGGGAATCCACCATTGCGCAAAGAGGGATGAGAACCATGAAAGTCACCATTTCCGATGTGGCCCGGCTGGCCGGGGTCTCCACCGCCACCGTGTCCCACACCATCAACAACACCCGCTATGTCTCCAGTGAGACCAAGGAGAAGGTCTACAAGGCCATTGCGGAGCTGGGCTACACCCCCGATGCCTCTGCCCGCAGTTTCCGCACCGGCAAAAAGCGGACCATCGGCTTTATTGTGCCCGATATTGCCAACAAGTTCTTTGCCACCATGATCGAGTCGGTGGAGAACTACCTCTCCGCCCACGGCTATCAGCTGATTATCGCCAACACCAAGGAGGACATGGACCGGGAGGAGACCAACATCCGGCTGCTGACCGCCGGGCTGGTGGACGGGCTGCTGATCGCCAGTACCATGGATGATTTCCAGCGCTTTGACGAGCTGATTCCCGCCGGATTCCCGGTGGTGCTGGTGGACCGTACCTTTGAGACCAAGAAGTACTCCTCCGTCTGCGTGTCCAACTTCCAGCCCATTTACCGCTCCGTCTGCCGTCTGGCCGGCAAGGGGGACCGCCGCATCGGCATCATCGGCGGACTGCCCCGGCTGTCCACCACCGTGGAGCGGATCTCCGCCTATCAGCAGGCCATGGCCGACTGCGGATTGCCGGAGGACCCGGACCTGATCCGCTACGGCGACTCCATGGAAAAGAGCGCCGCCGGGTGCCTGGAGGAGCTGCTGGAGCGCAAGTGCGACGCCATTATCGTCTGTCAGGGCCTCATGGCCTCGGAGACCATTATCTACCTCCACCAAAAGGGCATCCAGCTGGCGAAGGACATTGACCTGGTAAGCTTCGTGGACTATGATGCCGCCGTGTACGCCCTCTATGCCGACCAGATGGACACCATCATCCAGCCGGTGGAGGAGCTGGGCGACGCCGCCGGAGAACAGATTCTCCACCGGGTGGAAAAGCCGGACGCCCCAATTTTTGAAAAGGTGCTGACCTCTGCCTACAAGCCCTACAACCAGACGCACACCTGGTCCCACTCGGACCGCTGAGAAATCGGAAAAGAACAGGCCCCGCTGCACAATGCAGCGGGGCCTGTTGTCGTTTTGCTTCCTCAGGCGGCAAAGCGCAGATGGAACCGGGCGCCTGGAGCTCCGGCGAAGACCACCATGCCCTCCTCCGGCAGGGTTACGGCGCCGGTGTGGCCCAGCACGGAGGAGGCCACCACCTGCCCGTCGCGGTCATAGACCCAGAACCCGGCGTCCTGGGGCACCTGGACGGTCATGGCCTTTCCGGCGGCGCTGCCCACCTGATACCAGCGGGCATAGCCGTCGGACTGGATGGTGCAGTAGGCCCAGCCGGAGCCGGTGAACAGCTCCGGCGCGCCGGAGGCCTCCATGTAGGCGCTGCCCCGGACGGTGAGCCAGGTGACGCCGTCCCGGACCTCTCTGGTGTAGTCCAGGCCGTCCCGGCCGCCCACGCCGGGCAGGGCCACGGCAAAGCGGGCGGAGGTCTCACTTTCAATCCGGTCGGGGCCCACGTAGCCGGGAATGGGTTCCGACGGCTCGGAGGCGGTCTCCCCCAGAGACAGATAGACCTGGGAGTTGTAGGGCTCGTCCATAGGCAGAATGGACATGGACAAGAGGGTGTCCCAGGCGGTCTGGAGCTCCGGGGAAACGGTGTTTTCCGGCAGCTTCACCGCCGCGTAGTTGGAGATGGGTTGGGCGCCCAGTCCCGGCAGGGGGGACACGGCCTTCTGGTACAGGTAGATCTCTCCGTTGTCCTCCTTTACAAAGGACAGTTCCGCAAGGCCCGTGATGTCCCGGAAGGTGCCGTCGGAGACGTAGGTGAAGGTCTGGGTGGGCACCAGGGTGGGATAGGTGAGGCAGCTCATGGTGAGGGTGCCGTCGTCGGCAAGGTCGATTTGGTACTGGGCGGAGGTGGAGCCGTAGTATCCGGCGTACTGCTTCAGCTCCGCCGGCAGGGAGGCCGGCTGGGCCTCCGGCAGGGTGGGCACAGTCTGGTCCACGGTGACGCCCTGGGCCGAAAGCGCGGCGATCAGGACCTGACTGGCCGCCAGCTGGTCGTAGGTGGAGGTGCCGCCGGAGCTAACCACCGCCGCCGCCATATCATACTCCGGCAGAACCACCAGAGCGGCGTGGTAGCGGAGGGTGTCGCCTCCCTTGGCCAGGGCGGTGATGCCGCTTTGGCAGAAGGGATACCACGCCACCGTGTCCCAGCCCAGACCGAAGGCCAGGGCGTCCGGGGTGTCATCGGGCCAGATGCCCCGGCTGTACTCGGGGTAGGCCATGGCCTCCAGAGAGGCGGTTTTCAGCAGGGCGGTGCCGGTCAGGGCGCCGCCGAAGGCCGCTAAGTCCGAGGCGGTGGCGTAAAGGCCGCCGGCACCCACTGCGGTGAGGGTGTCCTGGGGCAGGGCCTCCGTGCCGCTGCCGGAGTAGGTCTTGGCCAGGCGGGCGGTATCAAAGTCGTCCCCGGGGGCAAAGGTGTTCTCCAGGCCCAGAGGGTCCAGAATTTCCCGGTCCACATAGTCCATGAAGTCCATGCCGCTGACGGCCTCCACCACCAGCTCCGCCAGGGTGAAGCCGTCGTTGCAATAGACGCTGTAAGCGCCGGGGTCGGCCACCAGCCGCTGATCGGACAGCTCCTCCAGAAGGGTGTCGGCGGCAGAGGCGTCGCTGCTGCCAAACAGAACATCGCCGGAGAGGCCAGTGCCCATGATGCCGGAGGAGTGGTTCAGCAGCATCCGCACGGTGATGTCCTGATAGCGGCTGTCGGCCATGCGGAATTCCGGCAGGTACCGGGTCACCGGAGCGTCCAGAGACAGCTTGCCGTCCTCCGCCAGCTGCATCACCGCTACGGTGGTGTAGATCTTGCTGACGGA
>CATZYY010000115.1 GCA_958426425.1 uncultured Oscillospiraceae bacterium | reverse complement strand
GTATTTCAACCTTTTCTAAATTATATCGGCATTTCTTTTTCCTCGGCATTATTCAAAAAAAGCCGAATTCGGCTTTTTTTGAAGTCTTTTTACGCCTCCGTGGAATGTGTGGAACGGGGCCTTGATCCCCTCACCACCAATCTCGTTGTGGCGGATCTCTCTCGCACGGAAAAGACCATCTGCCTCGCCGTGACTCCATCCCTCAAAGCCTACGGCATTTCCGGCCGTGCTCGACTCTTCGAGGTCGTGGAGCGGGTAAAGCAGGTGAATGCGGAGCGGCAGCGGAAAGCACCAGGCCGCGCTTTTGCAGGCTCATCTGCCAACGATCCTGAATTAAAGGCTCACCCGGAACTGGCACTGGACTATCTGGTTGCTCCGCCACGCATGAAGCTCTATATGGACTATAGCGCCCGTATCTTTGAGGTCTATCTCAAATACATTGCGCCGGAGGATATCCACTCCTACTCCATTGATGAGGTCTTTATGGATGTCACCAACTACTTAGACACCTATGATCTCACCCCCAGGGAACTTGCCCGGAAGATGATCCTGGATGTGCTCCACACGGTGGGGATCACTGCAACTGCCGGGATTGGGCCGAATCTCTATCTGTGCAAGGTGGCCATGGATATCATGGCAAAACACATCAAGCCGGACCCAAACGGTGTCCGCATCGCGCAGCTGAATGAGCATACCTATCGCCGGCTCCTGTGGGACCATCAGCCTCTTACCGACTTCTGGCGGGTGGGACGGGGTTATGCCAAAAAGTTAGAGGCCAATGGATTGCACACCATGGGGGATATCGCACGCTGCTCCATTGGCGGGCCGTCCGATTTTTATAATGAGGACCTGCTCTATAATCTTTTTGGCGTGAATGCGGAATTACTGATCGATCATGCCTGGGGGTGGGAGCCCTGCACGATTGCGGATATTAAAGCCTACAAACCGGAATACAACAGCATCGGTGCTGGCCAGGTACTTCAGGAGCCCTATCCCTTTGACAAGGCAAAGCTGGTTGCCCGCGAAATGGCAGATCAGCTCTCTCTGGACCTGGTGGACAAGGGTCTGGTAACCGCTCAACTGACCATCACCGTCGGATACGACCGGGAAAACCTCTTGGACCCGGAGCGACGAAAGCGATATCATGGGGCTGTCACCAGAGATCCCTATGGACGCGAGATCCCAAAGCACGCCCACGGCACCGCCAATTTAGAGAAACCCACATCCTCAACAAAGATGATTTTGACTGCCGTTTCTGACCTGTTCGACCGGGTTGTAAATCCCGACCTGCTGGTCCGTCGGCTTTACCTCACAGCCAACCGGGTCATGGATGCCCGCAAAGCCACTGAAGCCCCAGTTTGTGAGCAGTTGGACCTTTTTACGAATTACGCAGGTGCTGCGGAAAAACGAAAAAAGGAAGAAGCTGCATTGGCCCGCGAGAAAAAGATTCAGACAGCCATGCTTGGAATTAAGAAAAAGTACGGAAAGAACGCCATTCTCAAGGGACTGAACCTGGAAGAGGGCGCCACCGCCAGAGAGCGGAACCGCCAGGTGGGAGGACATCATGAATAGCAAATATGAAGATCTGCTGCACATGCCTCACCACGTTTCCTACACACACCCGCACATGTCCATGCAGAATCGGGCCGCACAGTTTTCTCCCTTCGCCGCTTTGGTAGGATATGACGACCTCATTGTGGAGACAGCCAGGCTCACGGATCAACGAATGGAACTGGATGAATCCGTGAAGGCAGAACTTAACGAGAAACTTCGACTGCTTCTGGAGCTGCTACCCCAACGGCCAGAGGTGTCCATCACCTATTTTCAGCCGGACAGGAAAAAGGCCGGCGGCGCCTATCAGACCACTTGCGGGATTGTCCGAAAGTTCCTCGCGTTTGAAGACATCCTGGTTATGTATGACGGGACACAGATTCCCCTTGGTGATATTGTCGCTATCGAAGGCCGCTGCCTCACAGACGCAGGGACTTTATAGCACTCCTACAGATCCTTGGATGGATCACGCTTCGGTAAACTGATATTTCGGACGATGGTCCTCAGGCACCGGCTGTCTTTTCCCCAGCACAAAAAACCGTGGTTTGGGTACGGACAACCATCGCAGCGTTTGAATTGTCGATTCACTGGCTTCATATCATAGGTCGGTTTCTCTTTTCTCCTTTTGTGCGGCCAATAGAAATGACGGTGCCGATTTTTGCGACCCCTTTTTTCTTGAGAAGCCATCAAGTTGGAGCTTCTTTCTTTGGGTTTCAAATTACTACCTCCCTCTCTCCAGTTCAGAGTGTCCATGCAGGTTCCCTCATGTTTTAGAAATTAAAAGCCGCTTTGACGGCTTCATTGCCCATCAAAGCGGCTCTTTACGTTGATCCAGATTCATTGCGACACGAATAGATAACAGAATGATCGCTGATGATTTGATCAAGCTTACGAAGACACACATTGCATTCCCGAAAAATATCCAGCACGTCAGAATCAACATCCGAAAGATCGTACTCCCCGTCCGTTCCATACACGATCATTCTCTGATGCTCCGGGTCTGCTTGGCAGACCAGCTTGCTCCCTGGCTCAATTCCTGCCTCCAGCAAATCCTCAGCTGGAATTACTACTTTGGGATTGATCTCGTCAGTCATCAGCTCACACGGTTCTTTCATCCCACAGCAGTCACATCTGGGGCATGCCTGTGTCACCACATTCAGAAGGCGCACCGCCAACTGATTTAGAGCCTCACTTGCCTGAATCAGTTCCATAGCGGTCATTTCCCCTGGAATGACTACAGCAGCGTAATTGAGCAAGTTGACCTCTAGTCGCTCAAATTCAGAGAGATTCGCCTGCTCCAAATTCGCCCCTGTGATCAGAACTTCTCTCGGCTCTACCACTTCAATTTTTTGCATATTCGATCTCCTCACTTCTTGCATATATAGATTTGAATAATCGGCTTAATCCTATGAACGGGCCCAAACGAAACCTGACCCATTAACGACCCATTTCCGAAAAAATATTTGACCCATTTGCCGTTGGACTATCCCGGATATATCGGATCAAAAAGTTGATAAAACAGCACAAAGCAACAGCAAATAGACACATTTTACGCCACCAGAAATTCCGCATGCAGCTACGGACCAGAAGGCCGGGGGTTCGAATCCCTCAGGGCGTACCAAAAGACCCGCTGATTTCGAATGAAATCGGTGGGTCTTTTGCAATTTTTTTGTTATCTCCATCGGTTCTGATCCATTACGCCATCCCTTTGCTGCCCTTTTGATTATATTGAAACTGTACACCAGAAGGTAGCCCCACGAAAATATTCCACAGCTCTGTTTGGCAGACATGCGGTCAAAAGGCAGGGATGCCCTTTCCTGTTTCCTATGCAAACGCCCCATGATACAGGTATATTCTCCTGCATCATGGGGCATTTTCTTTGTTTTACCAGCCCTTCCAGCACAGTACCAGCTATCTTCCGCCAGGCTCAGGCAGTAGGCAGGGCAGGTGTCTGCTCCGCCTGCACCTGACCTGCGGCTACAGGATCACAGGCTCGGAAAATAATAGCCATTTTCTCCGCCTCCCGGTAGTCGCCGTTGCGGATGTCCCGGTAAGCCTCGGTAAAGCGCTCCCAGTTAAGCTGGAGAGTCGCTTCCTCCCACAGCGTCTTATTCTCTGCCTCCACCAGCTCGTACAGCCGGCTCTTGCGGATCAGATCGTAGGTGAAGAAGTCGCTGGCAGTAATGCGTCCGTCGAAAATGGTCTTGTTGTGCAGATAGGGCCCAGTGATCAGGTGCTGGTCCACCTTATAGGTATCGCTGAACAAAGGCTTGTTGACAAAGCGAATTTGACAGCGGGCGCCGCCGTCGGGGCCGCAGCCCAGAGCCCGGAACACCCGGCAGTAGTGGTCGATGACCTTTTCCTTCTCACCATACACCAAACGGAAGCTGTCGAACCAGGGAGGGGAAATAATGGCACGGATCTCCACGCCCCTCTGGGCCACCTCCGTCAGCAGCGGGGCAATCTTGTCCAGCAGAATCAGACGATAACCAGAGACGAACAGCTCCTTCTCACAGGTGGGCAGGAGCTGTTCCAGCAGTTCCTGCTTGTCGAAGTGGAGGTTGTTAATACCAAACTCGTGCATTCCCTCCAGCAGCTGGTCCTTTTCGCTGTTCTTGAACTGGACATACACATCGGAAATCAGACAGAAAATAGAGGCCAGCAATGACGTGGCCATGGCCAGGGCCAGCTCCGGGAAGAAGGAGTCTTCCTTGAAGATGGGAAGAATGTAACAGGCAAGTGACAACAGCATGCTGATGGTCAGAAGCAGCAGCACGTAGACATTGTTGGTCAGCTTGTAGGCCCGGAGCTTGTCGAAAAAGGACAGCTTGTGGTTCATGTGGCATCCTCCCCCAGCAACTTATAATAGTATACCGTGTCGATGCCGGGTCCCCGGTCATCGGGGATTCGAATCGGCCCGGCAAAGCCCAAAGTCTCCAGCAGGGCAATATGTCCGGTGTTGCCGCTCCAGGTCCGGGTGGAGATCAGCCGGCGTTCCCTGGGCCAGAGGGTCAGCAGCCGCCCATAGAAGCTTCGGGCCACCCCCTGACGGCGGAAGTCGGCATCCACGATCAGGGTGGTGACATAAAGGCCCAAAAAGCCATCCTCCCGCTGTTTTTCCAGAATCTCCGGCACAAAGTTACGGCGGAAAGAAAGAAATCCAGTAATCCGCTCTCCCTCCAGAGACAGTAGAAACTGCTGCTTCTGCAGCTCCTGAAAATAGGCTGTGGGCCCTTGAGCCGAGGCCGACACCGACGGCTGGAGGCCCTGCTGACATGTGCTGTTGCGGGAGGACAGCGGCGGCACAAAGGTATCCCCGTACCGCAGCAGCAGCTGCCACACGCCATCCAGCTGCGGCTGATTCAATTTCTGCTGATAAAGCATCTCCATCGTGTTTCCCCCTTCACACAGCGAAAACGCCTGCAATACAACATATGTAGTGTACTACAAGTTCCAACAGATTGTAAAGACTCTCTCCCGAAAGCTATCCTCCTCCACTTTGGAATAAAAGTATCCCCAGCTCATCCGAACTCAAAAACCTGGGTAAATTATATAATATAAGCAAGAAAATACGATGTATTTGCCGCTTTGTCACTATTTTGTTGTTGACTTTCCATTTTTTAGCGGTAAAATGGCGAAAATAGAAGTTTTACAGAAGGAGTGAAAAGGCATGCGGCTTTACAGCAGCGGCGGCAGACGTCTTGCCAAGGGCGCGTCACCCCGGCGGGGTGGAAAACGCCTGCAGCGCGGACGGTTGCGCATCCGTCTTTTGGCCATTCCCCTCCTGCTGCTGTGCGCGGCCCTGCTGACCTCCGGTTTCCTGCCCGGCCGCGGCGGTGCTCCAGTGGCTCAAGCCCTCCAACCCCAGACCTCCACAGAGCAGACGGAACTCCTTCCTTCCCAGCCTACCAGTGAAGACAGCGCTCCCGTGGATCAGTCCGTTCAGCGGGAGGACGGCACCTTCCTGCTGAGCTTTGCCGGGGACTGCACTCTGGGTGCGGAGTATGCTGGCTGGAACAAGAGCGGCAATTTCCCGGCAGTGGTGGGCGACAACTACGCCTACCCCTTCTCCAACGTCCGGGATCTGTTCACCCAGGATGACTTCACCTTCGTCAACCTGGAATGTGCTCTGACCGATCACAATGTTCCGGCGGAGAAGGAGTACCGTTTCCGGGGCCTGCCCGCCTATGGGCAGATCCTGACAGAGGGCGGCATTGAGGCGGTGACCCTGGCCAACAACCACAGCCTGGACTACGGAACCACCGGCCTTGCGGACACCCGGCAGGTGCTCTCAGACCTGGACATCGCCGCCGGCGGCGACAAGGAGACCTTCCTCTGCACCACGGAGCGGGGGCTAACCATCGGCGTCTACACCGCCTACCACATCGGCAAGACGGAGGTACGCAATGCCATGGAATCCCTGCGGCAGCAGGGTGCGCAAGTCCTGATTGCCGCCTTCCACATGGGCACTGAGGGCTCCTACACCCCCACTGCCTGGCAGCAGGAGATGTGCCGCTACGCCGCCGACTGCGGCGCCCACATCGTCTATAACAGTCACCCCCATGTGCTCCAGCCCATCGAGCGCCGGAACGGCAGCGTGATTCTGTACAGCATGGGCAACTTCTGCTTCGGCGGCAACCGCAACCCCACCGACAAGGACACCGCCGTGGTCCAGGTGACCGTGCAGATTCAGCCGGACGGCACGGCGGAGGTGGCGGAGGTTTCTGCCATTCCCTGCTCCGTCAGCAGCCGCAGTGACCGAAACGACTACTGTCCCACGCCCTACGCCCCGGACAGTAAGGCCTACATCCGTGTGGAGAGCAAGCTGGACGGGACCTACCGGGCTCCGGTAAAGCAGGCCACCGACAGCGCACCCGCCTCCGGCAGCACGGCGGGTACCTCCTCCAGCACAGCGGACACCCCGGCAGAGAATTCGACTGAACAGCAGCCGGCTGTCTCGCAGCCGGAAAGCGGCCTCACAGACCAGGGCACCGCACCCGGCATCACTGTGGCCGTTTTGGACAGTGTGCCTGCCTAAATTTTAAATTTTCTTGTTTTGCAGCATTTGAACAGTATTTTTACTTTACAGAATTTTGTATGAGAAGCCGCCGGAGCACATTGGTGTACTGCCCCGGCGGCTTTTTCATAGCACTTTCTTCGGAGTCACCGATTTTACAAAGTCACAGCTCTGGGCTGCCTGCCACCCAGGCCGCCCTTCCCTGCGGCATGGATGCCTGAACAGCAAAAAAACCGCCCGACTCAACAGCCGGGCGGTTTTTTAACATCATGCCTCCAGACGGCGCAGAGCGGCAATGTCCGTCAGCTCCACGGTCCCTCGGGACAGGCGCACCATGCCCTCACTCTGGAAGTAGCGCAGCATTCGGGTCACCACCTCCCGAGCAGTACCCAGGTGGGCGGCGATCCGCTCATGGGTCAGCTCCAGGCGGTCTGAGCCCTCCAGGTTGCTCTCCTCCAGCAAAAAGGCCGCAAGACGCCGGTCAAAGCTGTGCCACATGACCTGCTCCATCAGCCACATCACCTGGGAAAACCGCTCCGCCATCAGCGTGTTGGTGTAGTTGGCAAGGGGCGCGGACTCCGCCATGACGGAACGGTACACTTCCGGCGGAATCAGAAAGAAGTCCGTGTCCTTCTCCGCCTCCACGGCGATGTCCAGCTGCATGGAGCCCATGGCGCAGGCAGCGGAGAACAGGCAGATATCCCGCTGGAACAGGCGGTAGAGGGTGATCTCCCGGCCCTCCTCCGAGAGGATATAAGCCCGCAGCTGTCCCTGCCGCACCACCAGCAGCCCAAGACAGTCGCCGCTGCCGCCGTGAAGCAGCTCCCCCCGTTTTACGGAGCGGGCCGCGGCGGCCCGGGTCAGGGTCTCCTGCTGCTGTGCCGTCAGTTTGTCCCACATGGGAAATCCGCCGGAGAGTTCCATGGCTCCGCCTCCTTTTTCTGTCTGGTGACAGTATA
>CATZYY010000114.1 GCA_958426425.1 uncultured Oscillospiraceae bacterium | reverse complement strand
CTTTGGGAAAACTGTTCCGGCGGGATATGGACCCCCGCTGCGCATACTGTGAGAAGGGACAGCAGATCAATGAGCGGGAGGTGGCCTGCGTCAAGCGGGGCATTGTCCCGGCAGAGAGTCATTGCCGTTCCTTCCGGTACGATCCGCTCAAGCGGGTGCCGCCTCGTCCGGTGGCTTTGAATACGGAGAAGTTAAAGGAAGCGGACTTTTCGCTGTAACCAACAACAGGCATCCCGGACGGGGTGCCTGTTGTCGCAAAGGAGAAAAAGGAGATGCCCTCATGGACGTAAAAAAGATTTGGGTCGTTTATTTCAGCGCCACCGGCAATACGGATAAGACCGCCAATACCATTGGCGAGGCCTTGGCCCAAAAGCTGGAGGTGCCCCTGGAGCGGATTCCCTTTACCCGGCCGGCGGAGCGTGCAAGGGAGTATCTGTTTACAGCCCAGGATCTGGTGCTGGTGGCTTCCCCCACCTATGCCGGAAAGCTGCCCAACAAAATTCTGCCGGATTTCCAGGGAAAACTCCGGGGAGAGGGCGCTTTGGCCGTGGCGGTGGTGACCTTCGGAAACCGCAGTTACGACAATGCGCTTGCGGAGCTGTGCGCGGTGCTGGAGGCAGACGGCTTCCACACAGTGGCAGGCGCGGCTTTTGTGGGCCGTCATGCGTTTACAGACAATTTGGCCGACGGTCGGCCCGACTGGGACGATAAGCGGGCCATGGAGCAATTTGCCGCACAGATCGGGGAGAAGGTCAAATCCCTGACAGAGATTCCCACCCCTGTGGCGGTACCCGGTGACGCCGCCGCCCCCTATTACGTGCCCAAGGGCACCGACGGGCAGCCGGCCAAATTTCTCAAGGCCAAGCCCCAGACGGACCTGGGCAAATGCACGGACTGCGGCGCCTGTGCCCGGCTGTGCCCCATGGGAGCCATTGACCCGGAGCATCCGGCCCTGGTGCCCGGCACCTGCATCAAGTGCCACGCCTGCGTCCGCAAGTGCACCAAGCACGCCAAGTATTTTGATGACCCGGCCTTCCTGAGCCATGTGGCCATGCTGGAGCAGACCTTTACGGAGCCTAAGGAGAACGAGCTGTTTTTGTAAAGCAGGGCGGGGAGCCGCTTTTTGCCCCAGTGGAAAACTGCCGTTAGGTTGATGGGATGCCGTTCACTCCATTGGTGAGGGCATACAACAGCATAAAAAGACGAGAGCGGAACCCAAACAGGGTTCCGCTCTCATTTTTCAACTGTTCATGCCTGGAAACGGTATCCGTATGTTCAGCAGACACGCATTTCAGGCGGCCTCCCCAAGAGAAAGGGACGTCCCATCCTGGGAGGCTGTTTCGTTTGTGCCATTGGAAAGGCCTGTGGTCACCGCTTCCGAGCAGTAGGTCTTGTAGAGGTCCGCATGGTCGTAGATCGCCTGCCAGGAGCTGGAGGCGTCGGCGGTGACGCAGAGGTAACGGTGACCGTCCGTGTCCTGTGCCCAGCTGGCGGCACAGCTGCCGGATTCCACCACATAGCCGGTTTTGGCGCCCATGACCGTCAGGGAGCCGGTATCCTTGTCCTCAATCCGCCGCAGGAACCAGTTGGAGAGAATCTGTCCCTCCGGGTGATCCGTGGTGGGAGCGGTTTCATAGGTGTGAGCCCCCAGCACCTCCCGGCACAGATCGTTGTCCAGAGCAGCCTCCAAAATGACGGCCATATCGGAGACGGTGCAGGCATGATTCTCGTCAAACAGCCCTACGCAGTTGGTGAAGTGGGCGGTATCGGAGAGGCCCAGTTCCTCCAGCTTGTCGTTCATCATGTCCACAAAGGCCTCGTGGGAGCCCGCTACGTAGGTGGCAAGTCCCACCGCGGCGTCGGCGCCGGAGGGGAGGATGGTGCCGTAAAACAGCTCCCGGACAGTGACGGTTTCATCCACCATCAGCCCCACCACACTGCAGCCGTTGACATAGCAGTAGTCGGTGATCTCCCGGGTCATGGCGAAGGTCTGGTCCAGATCCGACTCCTCAATGGCCTCGGCAGCCACCAGCACCGTCAGCACTTTGGTCATGGAGGCAGGGTAAATTACCGTGTCCGCCCCCTTTTCCGCCAGAATCTCATGGCTGTCCAGATCGATGAGCACGGCATAGGAACTGGGGAACTCCGCCCCCAGCTGGACGGTGTCCGCAGTGGCGGTATAGTCGATCATCTCCGGTTCCTCCACCTGGGGCTGCTGAGGGACGACAGGGGTTTGGGCCGCCAGATCGATGCCGGCGTCCTCATCCTCCTCTTGGCTGGCCGCCTTGCTGCCCAGCAGCAGTCCCGCCACCAGCACGCTCACCAGCATGCAGGGAAGCAACAGCATCAGCTGACGGCGCCGACGCGCCCGAAGCCTGGCCTTTCGGGCCTCCTGTCGCTGACGGCGGCGGGCAGCCCGTTCTTCTTCAGTAAATACGGAGGTATAGCGCTCATCCATGGCAGGGCTCCTTGTCTGGAAATTTGTCGCATTCCATTATAGCAGAAATCGTCGAAAAAAACAGAGGGAATTTTCCGTCTCCGGCTTATTTTTTAGAAATATCATGAGATTTTTAAATTGAGATTGTCAGGCCAAGTTGTTTTTACATAGCCTGTTGTAAGAACAGATTTGGAGGGGAGCGTATGGCTCTGGTAACGAATTTCTTTCTGGGCGCCAACAGCGGCGACGGCTTTCAGAATCTCTTTTCCCAGATCACGGATCTGGAGGATACGTACGACCTGATGGTGCTCAAGGGCGGTCCCGGTGTGGGGAAGAACACCTTCATGCGGGAGGTGGGCCGCGCCATGGAGGCGGCGGGGACGCCGGTGGAGTACCTCTGGTGCTCCGGGGACCCGGACTCTCTGGACGGCGTGGTGCTGCCGGCCCTGCGCTGCGCCGTGGTGGACGGCACCAGTCCCCATGTGGTGGAGCCCCGGTATCCGGCGGCGGTGGACCGGTATGTGGACCTGGGGCGGTTCTATGACCTGACCGCCGCCAAAATTGCCGCCGATGCGGTAAAAGAACATACTCACACCTATCAGGCGGCCTACGTCCGGGCCTACCGGAATTTGAAAGCCGCACGGCAGGTGGAGCTGGACGCCTTCGGCGCCGTCCGCCGTACCTTTGACGCCGACCGGGCCCAGCGGCGAGTGGAGGGCATCCTCTCCCGGGAGCTGCGGCAAAAGGGCGGCGAGCAGGGCCGGACGGTCCGCCGCTTCCTGGGCAGCGTTACCCACCAGGGGTATATCTGGCGGTTTGACAGTGTAGATGCCCTGTGTCCCAAGGTGTACGAGTTCGCAGACAGCGCGGAGCTGGCCGGCGGTCTTTTTGAGCAGATTCGCCGGCGGGCGGAGGAGCGAGGCTGGGATACCATCGCCTGCTGTGCCCCGGAGGAGCCGGATCGGATCGAGCATCTGCTGATTCCCGGCGCGGGCCTGGGATTCGTCACCTCCCGACCCGGCATGGACTACGGCGGACGACCGTACCGCAGGGTCCGGCTGGACGCCATGACGGACCAGCGGGAGGGAAGGGCCCGCCTTCGTTTCCAGAGCCGCATGGCGGGGTTGCTGCGGGAGGAGGGGATTGCAGCCCTCCGGCAGGCCAAGGCCGCCCACGACGCCCTGGAGGCGGTCTACAACCCCTATGTGGATTTCGATGGAGTTCGGACACTGGCCGCCCTGGAGACGGGCCGGCTGCTGAGCTGGCTGGACTGACTATCTACGCAAAAAAAGCGGCACGCAGATGCGTGCCGCTTTTCCAATTTTCATCACACGTGGATACCACCCACGAAGTATGTATTGTAGTAGCCGCTGGTCAGGTCACTGATGATGACGCCGCCGCTGCTGGAGGAAGATGCATGGATATGCTGACCGTTGCCGATGTAGATGCCCGCGTGAGAGCAGGCCTTGCCGGCGTTGCGGCTGGGGTCGTTGAAGAACACCAGATCACCGGGCTGCAGATCGGAAATGGAGTACACCCGGGTGCCCAGACCGCTCTGCCACTGGCCGGTGGCGGTGTGGGGCAGGGAATAGCCGTACTGCTGGTAGACGTACATGGTGAATCCGGAACAGTCAAAGCCACGGGAGGAGGCACCGCCGTAAACGTAAGGTACGCCCAGATACTGCATGGCGGTGGCCACGATGTCGCTGTTGCTGGTGGCAGACTCGGTCAGATCCAGAAAATCGCTGCGGATGTAACCTTCGGTGCCGTATTCGCAGGTGACATCATACCAGCCGTCCACCAGACCGTTGACGGTGACGATGGTACCGTCATCCACAGTGGCAAGAGAGTCACTGTCGGTGGAGGGACCGGAGCGGACGTTGACGCCGCTGCCGCTGACCCGGCCATATGTAGTGAAGATATTGTCCTGATCCACTGCCAGGTAGTCGCCGGAGACATAGCCGGTGTTTCCGTTGTAGCTGATTTTGAACCAGCCGTCGATACTGTCGTCCAAAATGGCAACTGCAACGCTCTTATCCAGAGTAGTAACAATGGAGGACTCGGTGGAGGCTTCTGCCCGCAACCGCAGGGAGGAGCCGGTGGTGCAGCCGGCGCCAATGGCAATCTCGCCTTCGGCGGCCATGGCTGTAGCGCCCATCAGAAGGGCGGAAAGGCCGGAAATCAGGGCGACCTTCAGGACTTTGCCTGCAAAATGTGTCATAAGGGTGTACGCTTCCTTTCGTCGTTCTTTTGTATCGCTTGGGGAAGTGGGGGACCGCTTACTTGCCGGCCAACGCCCGATCCAGCCACACAGCAGCCACATCCATGGCGGCATACAGGCTGTCCTTTTCACTCTTTTTAATCACCCGATCCCGGGATTTCAGCTCCGGGTCGGTCAGCTGCAGCTGAACGGAGACCTTGGTGGCTACCTCCAGATCCTGTTCCTTCTTGGTGTCCAGAACCTGCATCATGATGATATATTTCTCAGCCATCGTCCCGTAGTAGATCAGGTTTTCCACCCGACGGAGAGGATGGCCCTTATACATGAGCCCCTCCGCTTTCGCGGACTTGCTTTCTGCCATGGAAACACTCCTTTGAAAAGTTTGTAACCGAATTGTAACAGAATTTTTCCGTTTTGTCAACATTGGGTAACAGGCTCTGACGAAAAAAATTCTAAAAAGATTGGAAAAGCTTGAAATTACAGTGGTTTCCGCTAGCTGAGAAGCTAAAAAAGAGGAAATATCCCCCATATTACAGTTTAAAATCGATTTCAGCTGGAAAGGGTTAAGAGAAAAGAATCCCCGGAGAATTTCCGGGGAGGGGAGGCAGAAATGGAGTATCAAGATGTGATGGGGTGCAGCTGTCTGACCTGGAGAACGGAGGAGGGGGGGACCCTGTGGGGGAGAAATTTTGACCTCAATGCCCTGCCGCCGGATACCCAGGTGACCTTTTTGCCGCCGGGAACACTTTACGCTCCTGACGGAGCGGCAAAAGCCAATGCCCGTTCCCAATGGGGGAGCGTAGGCGTGGGCACGTTGGTGGTGCCTGGGCTGCCCATGCTGTACGAGGGGATCAATCAGATGGGACTGATGGGCGGACAGCTGAACTACCGAGGCTTCGCGGCTTATCCTGCGTGCCCTCGGCCCGGTACGGCGGCCATTGCGCCGGGAGGCGTGGTGTACCATATCTTGTCCCAGTGCGCCAGCGTGGCGGAGGCAGCGCAGATGTTGGAACAGGATGTAACCATTGCTGCCATCTCGTTGATGGGGACGGTGCCCACTGTCCACTGGGCCTTTACCGACGAAACCGGCGAGACGCTGGTGGCGGAGCCGGAAAAGGAGGGGCTGCGGATTTACCGGGATACTCTGGGCGTTATGACCAACAGCCCCGGCTATCCATGGCAGCAGACGAATCTTCTAAACTATACTGCCGTCCAGGATCTGGAACGGGGAACCGTCACTCTGGCGGATGGCCTGGAGCCCTGCTTTTCCGGCTCCGGCGCCCAGGGGTTGCCGGGGGACTGGAGCTCCCCTTCCCGGTTTGTGCGGCTGGCGTTCCTGCGGCGCTACGCCTGTCTGGGCCGCTCGGAGGAGGAAGGGATCGCCCGGCTGATGCGGCTGCTGCAATGTGCCGCCTTTCCCCTGGGTGCGGTACGGCTGGAGGAGGAGCCACCTTGGGAATACACCCTCTATACGGCGGCCGCCTCCGCAAAATCCCGGCGGTTTTACTGGACCACCTATGAAAATCAGCGTGTGAGGTATGTGGATCTGCCCCGTCTGGCGGAGCGGGGCGTCTCGGTCCGCTTTCCTCTGGGAGAGGGGACGGATTTTCAGGATGTAACAGACACCGGCCCTTGAAATTGGGTGGAGTCCGATGTAGAATGCCACTAGAGAGCGATGTGTCAGAAAAGAGGTCTGTTCGGTGAAAAAAAGAGGGTTGTGGTGGAAGATTCCAACAGCGTCGCTGGCTGTGGTGCTGGCGGCGGTGCTGGTGTATGTCTGCTACGCCCTTTTGTCTTATTACCGCCTGGAGGACTGGCAGGAGCTGCCGGTCAGCGGGCAGGGAGGCGGCCCCGCAGAGGCGGGACAGACGTATACCCTACTTTCTTACAACGTGGGATTTGGGGCTTACAGTCCGGATTACAGCTTTTTTATGGATGGCGGAATATATTCCCGCGCCCTGTCAGAGGCGGCGGTGGCGGCCAACGTGACCGGCGCCTTGGAGACCGTGGCGGCACAGACCCCGGACTTTATCTTTTTGCAGGAGGTGGATGCCGACGCCACCCGTAGCTATCATGTGGATGAACAGGCCATGGCGGCCGAGGCGCTGCAGGACGGCAAGGCTTGGGTCAGTGCCCAGAATTATGACTCTCCCTACCTGCTCTGGCCGTTGACCTGTCCCCACGGCGCCTCCCGCTCCGGAATCATGACCTTCTCGGACAAGGAGGTGGCCGGCGCTGTCCGCCGCAGTCTGCCGGTGGAGAAGGGGCTGCCCCGCTTTCTGGACCTGGATCGGTGCTACTCCGTGACCCGGGTTCCGGTGGAGGGCGGAGGAGAGCTGTGCCTCTATAATGTACACCTGTCGGCCTATACCTCTGACGGTACCATCGCCACGGAGCAGGTAAAACTGCTGCTGGCGGATATGGCGGCGGAGTATGCCGCTGGCAATTATGCCGTCTGCGGCGGCGATTTTAACAAGGACCTTTTGGGGGATTCCGCGGCGGTGTTCGGTGTGTCGGGAGGGGGACAGACCTGGGCACAGCCCTTTCCAACGGAGCTTTTGACAGGTGGAATTGAATTGGTGGTGCCGGATGGCGGGGCAGAAACCCCGGCGCCCTCCTGCCGTAATGCCGACGGACCCTATGAGCCCGGTGAGAGCTATGTGCTGACGGTGGATGGATTTCTGATTTCGGATAATGTGACCGTGGAGGAGGCGTCGGTAGTGGATACCGGCTTTGCCTGGTCGGACCACAATCCGGTCCGGTTGATGTTCCGCCTGGAGGGTGGGGAGAGCAGCGGCTGAAAAGTTTTTGAAAAAGCGAAAATGGGTGTTGACATTTTGCTGCAGGCTTGCTATACTAACAAATGTTCTGAGCGCGGGAAACCAAGAAAAACGCCGGGAACATATATGGGGGTATAGCTCAGCTGGGAGAGCGCTTGAATGGCATTCAAGAGGTCAGCGG
>CATZYY010000113.1 GCA_958426425.1 uncultured Oscillospiraceae bacterium | reverse complement strand
TCGCAGATGCTGCGGCCCAGGGGCGTCCGCCGGTACACCGGCGGCTTGCACAGGGTGCCCCGAAGGCGGATGTGATTCTGGGACAGCCCCTCCCCTGCCTCCAGCTCCTGGGCATAGACCGTCAGCACCAGGCGGCTGCCCACACCGCTGCGGTTGTTGAAAGAGCGCAGCTGGCCACGGACATGGACGGGACTGCCCGGCTCCAGGGGCACCAGCAGTGCCTCCGGCAGCAGCACTGGCAGCACATCCGCCTGACCGGACAGACGGGGCACCTCCAGAAAAAAGCGATAGAACCGGGCGCCGTGGTTCTCGTGGGACAGGGTCGGCGTATTCAGAGCCGTACCCTCCAGCAGCACTTCATTGCAGGTCTCAGTCGTCATGGGGTCCACCTCTCGTTTGTGATGGTCCAATGTATGAACAGCCCGTCCGGAATAGACCTGAATTTTTTTGCAGACCGCCTCAGGGTTGTATCGCGGCGAAATTGCGGATATAATACTGCCATCACCACATGCAGGAGGATGCCCCTATGGCAAATCTGCTGGACTACCTGGACTGGCGGGGGGACCTGACGCTGAAGCAGGACCCTTTCAATGAAGTGGACAATCTCATTTTGGCGGAGGTCTCCTTTGTGGACTTCGGCGGCATTGTGCCGCCGCCGGGCACAGGGAAAAGCGTACCTCTGCGGGCAGCGGCAGAGGCTTTTTTCGCCCGCTTCCCTGAGGGGGAGAAGATCGACATGGGCGTTCTGGTGCCTGACGCCATTCCGGACATGCTGCGGAAAATGGCTGCCTCCCGCCGGTTTGGGGACATGGAGCTCAACTGCTTTGTGGACTGGCTGGACGCCGAGCGGGGCGAGCAGTTCGCCGCGCTGACGGTGGAGACCGGAGACGGGCGGCTGTACCTGTCCTTCCGGGGTACCGACGACACCCTGGCCGGCTGGAAGGAGGACTTTGACCTGTCCTGGCTGCCGGAGGTGCCCGCTCAGAAAAAGGCGGCCCAGTATGTGTCGGAGGTGGCCCGGCAGTATCCCCGGCGGCGCCTGCTGCTGGGAGGCCACTCCAAGGGCGGCAATCTGGCAGTATACGCCGGGGTGTGCTGCCCGGCGGCGGTCCAGCGGCGGATCGACACCGCCTGGTCCAACGACGGTCCCGGTTTCCGGGACGACTTTGGAGACCTGCCCGGCTACCGGCGCCTGGAAGAACGAATCGTCTCCATTGTGCCAAAATCCTCAGTGGTGGGGATGCTGCTGGAGCACGGGGAGGACTACACCGTGGTGGACAGCGACCAGCTGGGCTTTCTCCAGCACGACGGCTTTTCCTGGCAGGTGCTGGGCAACCATTTTCTCACGCTGCGCCAAGTAACCCGGCAGGCTCACCTCAGCGATCTGGAGCTGCGCGCCTGGGTCCGGTCCATGACGCCGGAGCAGCGAGGAAAATTCGTGGACGCCATGTTCGCCGTGCTCTCCGCCTCCGGTGCCGCCACATTGACAGACCTGAAAACCGAGAGCTTCAAGGCCGTGGGCCCCATGATCCGGGCCATGAAAGATCTGGACAAGGAAACCCGGGACGGTCTGCTGAAGTTCATGGGGCTGCTGTTCCGCAGCAACCTGCGGCTGACCCTGGAGGGCATCCAGGAGGAGACGGAAAAACGGGGCCTGCGGTGGGGCCGGAAGAAGCGACGGGATGAGGAGCAGGATTCATAAGCCACTGCACTCCCAGGGCGGGGACATCTGAAAGATGTCCCCGCGCTTTTTTGCCCCATTGACAGGCAACCGTGTCACTGCTATAATACAGTCAGAAAGTGTATTACTCCAGTAATACGATTTGAGAAAGGGCGGTGAGTCAGCGTGATCTTTGACGGCTTTTCGCCGGTGGAGGGCAGTCCTCTGTACCGGCAGATCATCCGCCACATCCAGCGGGGATTGGCGGCGGGCACCATCCGCTACGGAGACGAGCTGCCCTCCCGCCGGACGCTGTCGGCCCTGCTGGGGGTGAATCCCAACACGGTCCAGAAGGCCTACCGTCTGCTGGAGGAGGAGGGGATCATCACCTCTCACACCGGGGCCAAAAGCCTGGTGGCGGCGGACGCCCAGACCGTGGAGCGTGTCCGCCGGAAGCTGCTCTCGGAGGAGGCCGGCGCCCTGGTCCGGGCCATGCGGGAGATGGGCGTGGACCGGGAGGAGGCTCTGGATGAGATCCGGCGGCTGTGGGACGCACCGCCGGAGGCGGAAAAGGAGGATGCACCATGAGGCGGTATTGGTCGGTAATCCTGCTGGGTGCCCGGGGCGTGGTGGGAAAGCTGCTTCTCTTGCTGCTGGCTCTGACGGCGGCGGAGGCGGCGCTGGTGGCGGTATTCAGCCCCAATGCGCCGGTGCTGTATTGGATGCTGAACTCCAGCCACCTGTCCCTGGCCTTCCGGGCGGCACTGGCGGCCCTGGCAGCCATCTGCTGCCTGTGGGGCAGCGACATCCGGGGCGGCCGGTGCGCCTACACCCTGGGGCGGCTGCAGGTGGATGAGATGACGGTGGTGGTCCTGTGGGGCCTTTGCTATACCCTGGCCTTTCTGGTGCTCATGGGCTTCCAGCTGCTGCTGATTCTGGCGGTGGGGCAGCACGTCTCCTCGACTCCCCAGACGCTGTTTCTCACCTCCCATCAAAATGAGCTGTTCCACGCCCTGCTGCCTATGGAGGACTGGGGCATCTACATCCGCAACGGGGCCTTGGCCCTGTCCCTGGGGATGGGCTGCTCCGTCTGGTCCTTCTGGAACCGGCGCAGCGGCGCTGGCTGGTCCCTGTACCTGACCGTCATTCTGGCGGTGATCTTCTTCCCCATGCCCACAGGCAGCGGACTGGACGGCATCTTTCTGGCCGCTCTGCTCCTAATCATCACCGGGGTGGGCCTGTTCCTGGTGCGGAAGGAGGTGCGCCATGGCGAAAATTGACTGGAGCCGCTGGGCGCCGCCGGGCCAGGATGCCCGGAAGGAGGTCATCGCCTTTACCTGCGGCCTGGCCGCCTGTACAGCCGTCATGTGGTTTTACGTCCTGTCCCACTACTGGAACGCCCGCTCCCGGCTGTTCACCCTGACAAACGGTGTGCAGGTCCTGCGGGAGGGGGCGGAAATGCCGGTGCTGCCCCTGCTTCTGGGCACGGGCTTCCTTCCCCTGTGCCTTCTGGCGGGAACGGCGGTTTCCACCGTGTTCGCTCACTACGTGGGCCACTACCGGGAGGGGAGCCGCCCGGTGTACCTGATGCGGCGGCTGCCGGACCGGTGGGAGTACCACCGCCGCTGCCTGGCCATTCCCGGCACGGCGCTGCTGGCGGCTCTGGCCATCATGGCGGTGTCTCTGTGGGCCTTCTGGGGCATCTACATGACCGCCACCCCGGCCCAGTGCCTTCCGCCGGACCCGTGGTACGGCCTTCTGCCGTAAATACCGGGCACCACTTTACTTCGATGAAAACCGCCTCAGGCGGTGAAATGGGGGATCGTTATGCTTCAGATCAGCGACGTCAGCAAGCTCTACCGCCCCGGCGCCAGGCGGGCCCTGGACGGGGTTTCCCTGTCTGTGTCCCCGGGGGAGATCGTGGGACTGTTCGGGGAAAACGGCGCCGGCAAGACCACCCTGCTCAAGTGCATCCTGGGTCTGCTCCGCTGTTCGGGGACCATTACCCTGGACGGAGAGCCCATTACCGGGAAGAACATCGCCCGGCTGTCCTTCGCCACCTGCGAGCACTCCTTCTTCCCCGGCCTGACCGCGGAGGACCACCGGATTTTCTACCGGGCCCACTTCCCCGCCTTCCGGGACAAGCGGTTCCGGGCCCTGATGGAGTTTTTCGAGCTGCCCTTCGGAAAGCCTCTGCGGCATTTTTCCACGGGACAGAAAAACCAGTTCGAGGTGATCCTGGCCCTGAGCCAGGGAGCGGACTACATCCTCATGGATGAGCCCTTCGCCGGAAACGACGTCTTCAACCGGGAGGACTTTTACAAGGTCCTGCTGGGCATCCTGGAGCCCACGGAGACGGTAATCCTCTCCACCCACCTGCTGGAGGAGGTCCAGAACTTCATCAGCCGGGCGGTGCTGATCCGCCAGGGAAAGATCGTGGGCGACGCATCCACGGAGGAGCTGGAGGAGTCCGGCCGGGACCTGATGACCTATGTGAAGGAGACGTACCACTACCGCTCCGACCGGGTCAGCCGTGCCCTGTCGGACCTGACGCAGTGAGAGGAGGCGGCCATGCGCAGTCGGTTTTGTATTCTGGCGGCCCTGGCCGTCCTGTCCGTGGGCCTCACCGTCTGGGCCCACGGGGCCCTGTACGCCCAGCGGGAGGCAGTGACGGTGGAGCAGGAGGTGCTCCAGGGGGGCCCGGACCTGGTAGATGGCGTCTCCCTGGAAATCCGGACCGTCCTGAATGAGCATCTGTTCTGGGAGACCCGCGTCACGGCTGGGCCGGAGATCACGTACGACACGGACTATACGTACAGCGCCCGGGAGCGCAGCAGAAGCTACTATTCCCTCTTTCCGGAAACGGGCCTGAACGTGGATGTCATGGGCAGCGCGGGCGTCACCGGGGAATGGGACACAGAGGATATGCGGGGCATGCAGAAGCCCTTTAACGATGTGGCCACCCGCTGTCCCGCCGGGAATGAGAACTACACAGAGACGGTGCATCTGCGGGACTACTATGAGATATACCCCCTGTACGTCCAAAGCGACTTTTTCGATCTGCTGCCGGCGTCCACGGAGGCCGACGCATTCGTGATTGACGGAGACCCGGAACTGGAGCTACAGGAACTGCTGCGGGAGTACTTCCCCATTCCGGTGCCGGAGGATGCCACCATGGAGATCCGCATCGACAAGGATACCGACGGGGAGATCCGCTCCTATGGCCATGACGGTCTGTGGCCCTTCCGGGTGTGGTCCCTGGTTCGTCAGGGCGGCGTCTACTTCATTTTCAGTTCCCGGGAGGATGCAGACCCCTTGGACACCAGCCTCTTTCCCCTGGGCTACGGGGTGTACTTTTTGCCGGTGGTGCTGACCCCCGCCGAGGCCCCTGATGAAAGCGACGCCTTCCGCGTCAGCTTCGGCGACCCGGAGCTGGTGTGCCCTGTGGATGCCGCCGTGGAGAACGTCTACTTCTACGGGGAGGAGACGGGCGGCATGTACCTCGTCACCCAGCAGGGAGATGCCCTGAACCTGACCATATTGGATGAGAGCGGCACCTCTACCCAGACCCTGCAGGTGCTGGAGGGGCGGCCGGAGGAGCTGCTGGAGGGGGATCGATGGCTGGATGCCCTCTGGCTCCGGGAGGGGTACCTGGTGGTGCTGTCCATAGACAAGCGGTTCCGGGTGGTGGAGACCGATGGAGCAGTCTGCCGGGCCACTCTCGAGGGCAGCCTCCGCCCCCTGTGGGCAGACGGCGATATAAGCTGGGGATATTATAACGACCCCGCCCTGGACTACGACGGAGAACATCTGGCCCTTGTACAGGCCATGCGCACCAACTGCTCCTGCCTTCTGGCCCTGTACGGGCCGCAGGGGCTGGAGTATACAGGGGCGTACTACCTCAGTCAGAGCAGGGATGTTGACTGTTACCTGGATCAGGCCCAGCCTCTTTCCGTCCGTCTGCCCCGCTGAACGCAATGGCACCGGCCCCCGGCGGTAACTCCGCCGGGGGCCAATATTTTTGCATAGCAAACATATTGCAAAAACGCCATGTGCCATTCCTTCCTCCCCCTGCGGAGCAGAGCGAACGGATATGCACGGGCTTTGCAGTCCCCGCGTCTGCCTTTGCCGGCGCATTCCTCATACAAAAAAATTTCTGCAGCCGGAAGGTTTTTCCGTTTTTGTTGCAATTACACTTGTTCTTGTGGTCCCGGCGGCTTACAATAACAACATCTTGAACGTTCATGAGAAATCGAGGGAAACGACATGCACATTTGCGGACTGCAGAAGCTATCCATGGTGGACTATCCCGGCAAGCTGGCGGCCACGGTGTTCACCGGCGGCTGCAACCTCCGGTGCCCCTTCTGCCACAACGCCCTGCTGGTGACGCGGCTCTCCGAGAGCCCCGCCCTGACGGAGGATGAGGTGCTGGAATTCCTGAAAAAGCGTCGGGGACTGCTGGACGGCGTGGTGCTCTCCGGCGGGGAGCCACTGCTGCAAGCGGGAGCGGCGGACTTCCTGGCAGCGGTCCGGCAGCTGGGCTTCGCCGTGAAGCTGGACACCAACGGCTTCTATCCCCAGGCCCTGAGGGAGATCCTGGACCGGGGGCTGGCGGACTATGTCGCCATGGATATCAAAAACTGCCGGGACAAGTATGCCGTCACCTGCGGCGTACCGGACCTGGACCCCGTCCCGGTGGAGGAGAGCCTGAAGCTGCTGCGGGACAGCGGCGTGGACTTTGAACTGCGCACCACCCTGGTGCGGCAGCTCCACAGCCCGGAGGACCTCCGGGCCATGGGCCGCTGGGTGGCGGGCTTTTTCCCGCACAATCAGTCTCCCCGGTTCTTTTTGCAGAAATTTGTGGATTCCGGCAACCTCATCGCATCCGGATACAGCGGCTTTGACGTCGCTGAAATGACCGCTATGGCGGACCTTGTGCGCCTGGATCTGCCTCGCACGGAGCTGCGGGGCGTCGACTAAATCTTGGTGTTTTTGTAGCTTTCCACGAAATGCGGCACAAGATATTGTGTGTTCGTCCATTGACTTTACCACTGCATGTGGTACAATAAATCCTGCGGGGTCTGGGACCCCGCAGCTGTGTAATTCAAAGAGAAAGCAGGGGGACCTTCATGTATCAAGTTGTGAAGCGCGACGGCCAGATCGCGGAGTTCAACCTCTCCAAGATCAGCGCGGCCATTACCAAGGCCTTTGAGGCCACGCATATGGAGTATAATCCGGACATCATCGATCTGCTGGCCCTGCGGGTGACGGCGGATTATCAGGATAAAATTCAGGATGGCAAGGTCTCCGTGGAGCAGATCCAGGACAGCGTGGAGAGCGTCCTGAGCCAGGCCGGCTATGCCGATGTGGCCAAGGCCTACATTCTCTACCGCAAGCAGCGGGAGAAAATCCGCAATCTGGGCTCCACCATGCTGGACTACAAGGAACTGGTGGACAACTATGTGAAGATCAACGACTGGCGGGTAAAGGAGAACTCCACCGTCACCTATTCCGTGGGCGGCTTGATTCTCTCTAACTCCGGCGCCATCACCGCCAACTACTGGCTCAGCGAAATCTATGACGATGAGGTAGCCAAAGCCCACAAGGATGGCGACATCCACCTCCACGACCTGAGCATGCTGACCGGCTACTGCGCCGGCTGGAGCCTCAAGCAGCTGATCCAGCAGGGCCTGGGCATTCCCGGCAAGATTAACTCCACCCCCGCCAGTCACCTCTCTACCCTGTGCAACCAGATGGTGAACTTCTTAGGCATCATGCAGAACGAGTGGGCCGGCGCTCAGGCGTTCAGCTCCTTCGATACATATTTGGCCCCCTTTGTCAAAGTGGACAACCTCACCCAGAAAGAGGTCAAGCAGTGCATCCAGTCCTTCGTCTTCGGCGTCAACACCCCCTCCCGCTGGGGTACCCAGGCGCCCTTCTCCAACATCACCCTGGACTGGACCGTGCCCAAGGATCTGGAGAACCTGC